>JBKQRG010000405.1:0-34452 GCA_052144015.1 Desulfomonilaceae bacterium | reverse complement strand
CGTTCGGCTATAAAATCCGCGGCATATCTACCAATAGCTGAAGCAATAATTTCTTTGGCTTTCTTGTCAGCGTGGGAATGTGTTTCTTCTTCGATTTGTCTTATGACTCGGCCACATTCTATCCTGGTCTCAGCTTCGACCTTCTGGAGCAGCATTTCTTTGGCTTCGTTTGCAGAAATGCCCGCCATCTCCTCCAATTTTGCGTTTTGTTTGTTTACAAGATCGTCAATTTCTTTCTCTTTATCTTTGAGTTTTCTATACCCACCTTCCACCTCTCTCTCACGTTTGCCGAGTGTATTTTCCTTATTTTCAATTTGGCCGCTCTTCCTCTCGAGATTCTCTTCCTTCTTGAGCAAACGCGATTCTCGAGCTGAAAGCTCGGTTCGTCGCTCTTTTATTTCATTTTCCAATTCTGTCCTGGCCTGAAACAGCTTATCCTTGGCTTGTAAGAGCGCCTCTTTCTTAGTTGTTTCAGCCTCTTTATTTGCAGATTGTATAATAGAATCCGCGTAGGATTTGGCTGATTGGATCCGGCTCTTGTCCAGCATTCGGGTCGCGGCGTATCCGGCCGCGAAGCCAATCGGAGCAGCGACAAGGGCAGGAATCAGAAATATGATCGATTCCACAACCCCTCCGTCCAATATTTCAACGGGACAGTAACAAGAGGAACCACAGAAAGGATGTCAAATATGGGAAGACTGGTTAAGGGCAAATTTTGTTGGGCCCGTCTATACCCGTATCAACTGTATATATCCCCACCGACTCTCCATCCAGAGGCCTCCGTCCGCGTCCCGGTTTTCGGTGTGTGTTTACACGCGGTTGACAAATTTTGTAGGATCCCCCGCAATCGGCCGTGTGGACGGAATTTTTGAACCTGGTTTCCCAGGTGGGATCCTGGCGACCGCTTCAGGCTTCCTGCTTCGTGACAGGCATGCTCACCACAGTCGGTGTTAGATCCCTTGTTCCGAGTGTTGGCTCAAAACATTGCCGTCCTTCACGTACCGCGCAGGGGATTCTCTGCTGATCACACTATGCGATCAATGGCTTTTAAGAGCCTGTCGGTTTTTTCCTCCAGTTTCTTTATGGTTACTTCTTGGGCGTGTTTATGTTGAAGCATCTCATCAGTTATGTTCAAGAGTGTTAGAACTAACAAATCTAATGTAGATGCCGCTGAGGTTTTCTTTCTAATGCTTTCCGCCCGCTGGCTTATAAAAGCCGCTAATGTTTGGACCTCTTTAGAATTCCCGTATCCAGTTACGTCGTATTCACGGCCGAGGAGATCAATTTTGACGGATTCGGGAGAATCCGCCGCATCGGTATTCAACTCGAAACTTCTGCCGGATTCGTGCTCTTTCAGTTGAATTTCCTCCGCTGCTCGTTGTGACTCTGGATCAGGTCAAGCCTTAGTAGACTGATAAGATTTTATTTCTAAGTTTCAGGTCCAATGTTCCCACAATGTCCCTATTCTAGCTCTAAATTACAGGTAAAGCGAGAGACACTTGACATTTTTGTAGAAAAGCTCGGCCCACCTTGCCACCAAAATTGAGCGACAACTTTTAAGATCCGCTTTAATTATATTTTGTTAGCCAAATGTGTCAAGAAGTATCTTGAAGGAGCCTCATAACGGGCGATATTGTTAATATTGTTTTCCCAGGACCTTTGGATTTCAGACGTCCTGTTTATCGTCATATTGCTTCGCAGATTCAAGAAGTCTCTGTACCTTTCTGTGGAACGTGTTACGACCCATCCCCAGCAGTCGAGCCGCCCTGAGTTTATTTCCGCGACTTCGTTGAAGGACTTTTATAATTAACCTTTTTTCGACTTCTTGCATAATTAAAGGGTGTATTCCTGTAACATTGTTGTCCACTAGGTATTCCACTAAAACATCTATCGAATCTCCTATATTTGATTTCATAAGCTCGCCGGCCTTCGGTTTCGGCCGCGTCTTCTTCAACTCCTGTTGTTCGGAGCCGGTATCGCTTTTATCCAGTTTCATATTGTCACGAAATTCTGGTCAGGAGATGCACCCGTTGGTGCCCATTCTCGTTGTGTCAAGGCGCACTGCTACTATTGTTAATTTTGGCATTATTGTTTATCAGCTTTCACTGGCCCTTGGCCTTCCCTTAATGGATAATTTCTCTGTTTGCTCCTGCAAACTGCCAGACTTCGAGGCGGAACATCCTTTGTGATCGTGCTTCCCGCTCCGATTAAACTTTCTTCCCCGATTTCCACGGGGGCCACGAACTGGACGTCGGATCCAACGAAACAGCGGTCATTGATAACGGTTCGATGTTTCTTTTTTCCATCATAGTTGCAGGTGATTGTCCCACAGCCGATGTTCACTTTTTTTCCTACCTGACTATCACCTAGATAGGTGAGGTGTGATGCCTTAGAACCTTCGCCCACGGTGGTTTTTTTCACTTCGACGAAGTTGCCGATTCGACAATTTTTTCCTATCATAGCTTCAGGTCTGAGATGGGCCATAGGACCAATCGAAGTATCATCCAGCACTGTTGCCTCATTCAGTCTCGATCCTTGCAGGACTTGCACTCGGTCTCCTAGCTTGGATCTAATCACATAAACACCCGATTCGATAACGCATCCCTCTCCTATTTCTGTAGCACCAGTAATGTGCACACAAGGATGGATTATAGTATCGCAGCCAATTTTCACCTGGGCATCAATATACACTGAGGCCGGATCAAGTAGAGTGACACCCTCGAGCATCATATCGTGTCGTTTGCGATCCCAAATTATTTTCGAAGCATATGCCAATTCAGCCCTAGTGTTTATCCCTGTTGCTTCAATTGGATTTTTCGTCAGATAAGCATGAGCAGGAATCTGCTCTTTTGCCGCTTCTGCTAAAATATCAGTGAGATAGTATTCCGACTGCGCGTTTTGGGGCTGTATTCTCTCTACCAAGGTATAAAGCAAATCCGCATTTACGAGGTAAATTCCAGTATTGATTTCCTGCACAGCTTTTTCTTGCGGATTCGCATCTGTCTCTTCTACAATTCTTTTTATGGTTTGATCCCGATTTCTTATGATTCTGCCATAGCCCTTCGGATTTTCGAGAATCGTAGTCATCACTGTTATACGACTCTCCTGTTCTTCATGATAGTTGATGAAATTTTGAAGAGTTTCAGGACGCATCAGAGGAATATCGCCGCATATGATGAGAATGTCTCCATTAAAATTTTTGAAGGATTCACGTGCGGCGGCAACGGCGTGCGCTGTGCCCAGCTGCGGGTTTTGCAGAGCAAATTCAACTTCTTCCTCGATAACTGCCTTTTTAACCTCCTCCGATTGATGACCGATTACCACAACTATTTTTTCAGATCCGGGCAGCCGAACCGCATCAATAACGTATGAAATCATGGGCCGACCCGCAACGGAATGCAAAACCTTGCACACCTTGGATTTCATTCGAGTCCCCATCCCCGCGGCCAGTATTAATGCAGCATGTGGTCTCATGATTCAGGTAAATTCTTTCCACAGATCTAGGCGTTGCCACATTATCCACTTGTCAAAAAGCTGTCAAGGCCCTTTTGGACTAGTTGACATTAACTGCAAACTTTGTTCCGATGGCGGAAAAAACCCGTCAGATAAATAATTTGGCCTAAGAAGGAGGTCTCGATCTTGGAAAGAGCATTTAAGATCGCAGTGCTAGGGTCGGCTTCCACACCTCGGGATTCATCCGAAGGCGCAAAGGCTTACACACTTGGTAAATTAGTCGCAATGGAGGGATGTGTTTTATTAACAGGGGGCTGTACGGGGCTGCCCCATGCCGCTGTTAGTGGGGCTACATCGGCGGGGGGACTGACCGTTGCAATTTCTCCTGCAAGAAACCGGAAAGAACATGAATCAGTATACAGATACCCGGTAGATAGCCATGTTATTCTATTTACAGGTATGGGACGCAAAGGTCGTAACGTGGTCCTTATAAGAAGTGCTGATGCCTGTATTTTTCTCAAAGGCGGTATGGGTTCGCTTAATGAGTTCACAATAGCCTTCGACGTTATGGGCAGTACCTCCGCGATAGGCGTGCTCGTTGGAGGAGGCGGACTGACTGATGAAATTCCAAGGCTTGCATCTCTCGCATCAAGGCCGCCACATACTTATTTTCTCACAGACTCGGATCCTGAGTATCTGTTGGACAAAACTCTCGCACATCTTCGAAGCTGGCAATAGCCAGCCGGCATTCCGTCAATTCTCAATCAAGAACCTGATTTTCTAACGATCTTGATATGATAAAAGTTGACCCTAACAGAAATATTTGATAATAGTGCAATATTACATTTGCAAATTTTGCGCGCCTTCCCGATAAAATGGAGACCTCATGAAAATCTTTTCGCCTGAGCACCGGCCGGTTGAATATTCTGTACAAGAAAGCCCTTCGCCAAAAAATGAGCTCGGGCCAACAAATGGCACCGGAATCGCCCGTTTTATACGGCGAAAAGATTCCAGGCAAACCGAAACGGGGGCGTATCATCCCGGCAAGGGGTCTGCTTTTCTGCGAAAAATTTCAGGTTCGGCCCATCCCAGATTCATATTGATTTTGGCATTGTTAGCTTTCTTGGTGAGCTCATTATCTGCGATCTCACAAATGACGGGTGATCTTGAGCTGGCCTTGAATTTGCACAAGGCAGGAAACCTGAAAGATGCAATCGAATTCTACTCCGAAGCGATCAGGAAGAATCCGAAATCTGCTGAGGCGTACAACTGGCGCGGGATAGCTTATGACGATTTGGGCGAAACAGATAAGGCCCTTCAAGATTTTAGCGCAGCTATCGAGATTAACATTAATTATGCTGACGCATACAATAACCGCGGTGAAATCTATCGCAAGAAGAAGATGTATCGAGAAGCACTGAATGACTATTCAAAAGCAGCGCAGTTGGAACCAACTTTTGCCGAAGCTTATTACAATGTGGGACTTGTCAGTGAAGCCGAGAACAGGCCTGGACCTGCTGCGGCTAACTATGAAAATTATTTGAAAAATAAACCCGATGCTCCAGATAAGACCGAGATTGAATCAAAGATCAAGGCTTTAAGGCAGGCAGCTTCCTCCACTCAACGACCTGGTTCGTCTCCTGTAGCTCAAAAGCCGGAGGAATCGAAACCGGCTCAGCCGCAAGCCGCGCCCAAGCCGACGCCGCCAGGAGCTGCTAAGCCGGCCACTCCAGCCACCCCGCCGAAACCGGCCATGCCTGGCGTAGCGGGTGGCACCCAGGGCATACCAGGAATGCCCAGTCTGCCTGGGATGCCGGGAATGCCCTCAAACATCCCGGGCATGCCGGGGACGTCGCCAGATATGCTTATCGGCATGCTTGTCGGTATGATGACCGGCATAGGAATATTAAGCGTTATTATCGAGGTAGTTTTATATCTGTTCGTGTCCGCCATGTTGTTTCTTATAGCCAAGAAGACCAACACCAATTTGCCGTGGCTGGCTTTCATACCTATTGCCCAGATAGTATTGGCCCTAAATATTGCCGGAAAACCGCTCTGGTGGTTCCTTCTTCTTTTACTTCCTGTTGCTATTGTCCCCCTATTAATGGCGGCTGGCTTTGATCCAACCGGCGGAATCATCGTCCAGATTTTAGAAGTCATCATCTTTCTGATTTGGGCCGTGGTCATTTTATTCATTTGTATCGGAATAGCACGTGCGCGAGGAAAATCGGTTGTTTGGGGAATCCTGCTATTCCTATTTCCCTGTGTTTTGCCTGGTGTAATCGCCTTAGCTTACCTGGGATTGAGTGAGTAGTTTGAGGCAAACTAAACCGGCATCCTTCGAGACATGATATTTAATGGTCCCGTAGGGACCGCTCGAAAGTAGCCCGGCGATTGAGAAATTGTCTCAGAATTCTTCGTGAACCCTAAGTCGTGTCACGACATCAATGCAGAGACGGAACCCACCAGATGTCGTATGCCGTTGCAATTGGCGGTTGGCAGCAAACAGCCACTGTAGGGGCGGGTTTGAAACCCGCCCTTGGTTGGATTTCTAAAGAACGGGCAGGTTTGAAACCTGCCCCTACACTGCATCGTGCTGCGATTTTGGCAGATGCGATTATTCTGAGACACTTTATCGCCGGGAATGTATCGGATCGTGCCTCTGGGACGAATTCCCGCAGATGATAATGAACTCCCATGAAAGACCCTGATCTTCCGCCAACCCATTTTCATCAGGACCGAATCCTTTCGCAAGAGCTTTTAATAAGCTCTGAAGAATTTGCAAACCTAAAGGGCTCTGTCCGTGAAGGAAATAGCGTAAGGTTTTCTTCAATTAACCGGTTGGATCTGTCCCTCAGTTCGCAGACACAAGATTTCTCTCATTTTAACCAATTTTCACTAACAGCCCTGAATCTTTCCCGCGACCCGGTCCTCGTCGGAATGACACTCACGCACGGTCCAGAATCCGGAGGCCCGGGAGAGGATCACATTTCTCTTTCGGGTGGCCGTGAGGAACTCGTTCCCGGAGTGCTGCGTGAACTCAAGTTCCCCATCGAATGCTTCGGTGTTTACGGCAGACCGGCAGGGTGGAGCGATGTCCGAAAAATTCAACTGACCTTCAGTTATGAGCGTACTCACACAGGATCGAAGGAGCTTGAAATCGCTTTATATTCTTTAGAGGGCGAATTTCGAGAAATTCCTCCAGGGCCGAGATTAACCCGTGAAGGCCTGGCATCATTATTGACAGCGGAAATTGATGGTACTTTGCAGACTCTCGCTTTCCCATCGCATCGTTCGGACGATTCGGGCCTTCTAATTCCACCACCGCACAAATACCCGCGAGAAAATGCCGATGAAATTCTTACCGGAAAGATCATGGGCCAAAATGTCGAAAACCCGATCCGGTGGGATGCCAATCCTTTAGGAGAATTGGAATGGACTCATTTTTTGCATCGCCACCACTTTTTGAAAGAGTTTCTCCTGAAGCCTTGTAACACGGGAAACGAATACTATGCGGAAGCGCTTGATCGCATAATAGCAGCATGGATTCATGACAATCCAGTGCCTCTTGAATCTAACGGCGGTGCAGGCCCTTCCTGGGAAACTCTTTCTGTCGCGTGGCGTTTAAGAGAATGGCTCTGGGTTCGAGGCATCGCGTGGAGCTTCACGTCATTCAGCCGGGAGACACGCATCTTAATGCTTCGATCAATCTGGGAGCATGCTCGAAGCCTAATGGATCACAAGGGCCATCCCAACAATTGGATCATAGTTGAATCAACCGCTCTCGCTCTGGCGGGAATCTGCTTCCCGGAATTTCATGAAGCTGAAACCTGGTTTGTGACAGGGCTTCGAAGATTACGTGACGAACTTGATAAGCAATTTTTCGCCGATGGAGTGCATTTCGAAATTTCACCTCTATACCACGCGATATGTCTGCACGCGCTGATCGAACTCAAGAACGCGGCGGTGGCCAGGCAGGTGGATCTGCCTGCAAGATTTAATGATGTTGTGGAGAAATGCGCCGAGTATTTAGTCGCGCTTTGTCGGCCGGATTTCACGTGGCCTTCGATCAACGACTCGGGTTCTTTTGATGCTGATTATTCAGCTCTGATGAGAAATGTCGCAGGGATCTTTCACCGTGATGATTTTGAGTGGATCGGTACAAAGGGGTCAACGGGAAAGCAGCCCAGCCGAACGTTCAATGTATTTCCGGATGCGGGAATTGCAACAATCAGATCAGACTGGGATCGCGACGCAAATTTTGTGCTATTCAGAGCCGGGCCACCGGGGGCCGCGCATATTCATTCCGACGCATTATCCATTGAGATCGCCGCATTAGGGCGGCCCAGACTTGTAGATCCGGGCGTTACGAAATACGCGCCTAATACCTTAACCGATTATTATAGGTCTGCTGCCGCCCATAATGTATTGCTAATAGATGGATGTGGACCGAACCGGGTGGGAATTACATGGGAGAAAAAAATTGCCCCTGCCGGGCCGGATTTTGCCTGGTGGTCTGATGCATCCTTGAAAGCTGTGAAGGGTGTGTCTCGGGGTCCTTGGGAAGGAATTGATGAGGTATTCGCGCACGAGAGAACCATTTTTTTCGTTAAAGGCGAATATTGGCTTATCAAAGATTTGGTCACTGGGTCAGGCAAGCACGAGATAACAGGATGCTGGCAGTTTGCTCCGGGAAGGGTGGAAACAGGTATCACTACCTTTGCCTCGCGCTATATTGACGCGCACGGGGACTACTTTGAACTAATTCCGCTGCTAGGACAAACTCCTGTTGAAATGGAGGTATCTACCGGATCGTTGCATCCACCGCGTGGCTGGGTTTCCCTCGGGGGTACTGACCAACCCGCTACCAGGTGCGCCTACACTGTTCGAACATCATTGCCCATTTGCCTGGCGTGGCTGATATTACCTAATTTAGGAAAACCGAAACACGAGGTTAAAGCAACTAGTAGCCATGTAAGAAATGGACTTGAGATCGAAATTACTTTGCCTGAAGGTTTTAGGGACGAAATTTATTTCGCGATGGAAATTGGACCGATTGAGGATAGGATTAAATTTGAGAGCAGGCGGCTCAATAATTCGTGTGAATAGAGGTGAGAAAGAAAGCTCAGCTTCGATAATGTCTGCAGGCGCCGTATACAATCGAATTACTGCGCAAAGTGCTGTTCCAGAGAACCAGAACAAAAACGGTGCCGCACCGCGTGCACTGGTACCCGCTGTCGAAATTTCCAAACAACGAATAGTCCTATGGAACTAATTTGTACCGCCCAGACCCAATCCAATAACCAGCACCACAATTCCGGTGAAAATCAAACCACAGCATAGAATCAGAGGAAGCAAAACGGCTGTAAAAGACCGGCCTGTGGTAATGCCGTGAACCTCTCGAAGACCAATCGTCACCAGATATAATTGCCAGACAAATGCTACTGCTCCGCCCACCACAGGAACAACGTTGAAGAGTTCGGGACCGCACGAATAACACGCGACCCTGAATGTGGCCTCAAAATTCCTTTTCGCTGCCGAAACCAAGAAAAGTGAAATGTGAAGGATGAATGCAGAAATTATTATGCGGAGAAATACTAATATTGGAACCAAAACGCCGAAAATTATGATCCAGAAGCCGGGCAACTTTGTTGTTCCAAACCAGGACCGATCCAAGGAAAAAGCCCATGCGTAACTTACCAGGGTGGCGAATGTCTCGATTATCAACGCATATAGTAGTGGGATGAAAAACCCGCCCTCTACAGGTAGTTTGTAAAAGAACTCCTGTGGCGTAAAAAGGCTCTCTTTAAGAGTACGCAACAGTCCTTCTAAAAAACCTATTTTGTCCTGATCTTCCCAGGGGCAATATCGATCCTGATCAGTGGATAAATCGATCTGCGGAGCGAGTTCGGCAGAGTCGTATGTGTCATGCTTTTCCAGTTCATGCCCACAAAAGGAGCAATATCTTTGCCCTTCTGTAGGATCCAAAGCTCGACCGCAATGGGGACAGGTCACCACGTCCTCCTTATTCAGGCATACAAATGCCAAGCGATTAATCGGATCTCGGTGCGAACTTACTAATCGCTCTCAAATCATGTGCTGCGCGATCCAATCTTCTCCGGCTACATCCATTATAGGGATTATGCGGTCAGAACCGTCAGGATAATGAACTGCTATCTTATCGCCTCGTGCCGATTCTTTGACATACCGCATCAAAATGCTTCCTATGAGGCTCTCTTCCTCCGGTTCCAGTTGATCCGGTGCAAGCACAACAGGACCTGGAAAATCTTTCGGGGCAAAGAGTATCCCCCCGACTGCCAGATCAGTAATCCGGTTGTTCTCGTCTTCATTTCGGCCGACCACAATTTTCAAACCAGGTCGAAGCCGGATATGCCTGCCCATTCGGAGGAGATCGAGGTCTGATTTTGAAATATCCACCCTGTCGTCCAGCAGATCCCGGAGGCGTCTAGCAAATCCCGGGTCAGTGAGTAAGCAACCGCCTGCGGGCGGAGAATAGCCCGTTAACCTCAACTCCTCAGCTAGCGCCAGTTGTGTTTTTCTGCCACGGCCTGTGATGCCCAACAGCCGCTCGCGATCTACAAACCCCTCATTTTCAGGAATTGTGGTCGGAAGAATCTTGGCGGAAAGTGGGCGCAGAACAAGTCCTTCACAGCCGGAACGCTTATCGATTAAGCGCATGGTGTTTTTCCGCTGGGACATGGGCCTTTGGCCTGCCACCTCACCTGTAACTATGAAGGACGCTCCCATGTCTTCCATCAGTTTCTTTGCCTTAATAAATGTGTAAATCCGACAGTCTATGCATGGATTCAAGTTTTTGCCCAAACCGTAACGAGGATTTCTTATGAGTTCAAGAAAGTCATCCCCTTTCTGCATCACAATAAGGGGGACTTCCAGATTCTTCGCCAATATTTGTACTGGTGAATCCTCTTTGGTAAGATCCAATGGGGAAAAAAACGAAGCAAAATGCAGAGCAGTGACTTCGATGCCTTGATGCTTCACCAAGTGTATTGCCAGAGCCGAGTCCAGTCCACCAGACAGCAGCGCTATAGCGGATATTCGTCTAGAATACATCGGCGGAGAATATATAAATTTCGGCATCCGTCTCTTTCCAGGCATCCATAGGCAAACCGGCCTTCCGGCAGGTTTCCCGCAAAAAAGTAACACGGTCCCAATCTCTTTCCGCGGCTACCTGGGGCAATAAGAGGCCAGAATAATAGCCATTTCGGATCAAGATCCCATGCCGGCCGACTTCGATTTCTTCCGGTTTTTCGATCCGCTTTAACGGAGTCAGCACGGATAATTCAATATCCAGGTAAGGGAGCTCGTCCTCAGTCACGGGACGAAAGCGAGGATCACGGAACGCCGCTGCTTCAGCCATTTCTTTAACTGTCTTGTATAAAGGCGTATCCGCTTCCAGAGATCCTATGCAACCTCGAAGCATTCCCTTTTTGTGCACGCAGACAAATGCTCCACTTCCCTCTTTCAGCCTTTCACTTGAAGGCGAAAACTGCGGGATAGATTGACCTCGGGATTTCTGTTCAATTACTGTTCGAGCTATCTTATGTAGCTCAGCTCGATCTTCGTCGCTGAGCCCCAGATCTACACCGATTTTTTCTTTTTTTGGCGACATCCGATCTTCTCCCCGCATGATTAAAGGGAATTTTCGCTGACCCAAGAAGTCACGGAAAGACCGCGAGCCCAGCAAGCCCGGTGGTCTCTTCGAGTCTCAGCATTAGATTCATATTCTGGACAGCCTGCCCGGATGCCCCTTTGACCAGATTGTCTATCGCGACCGTCGTCACTACCCAGTGTGTGCGCTCATCCACCTCGACGGAAATATGGCACTGGTTGGAACCCCGGACCATCGCTGTATCGGGATATACTCCTGCGGAAAGGATCCGAATGAAGGGCTCGTCTTGATAGAATTCTCTAAACAAATCTCTGAGTTCCTTCGAAGATATTTGAGACAGCAACGGAAGATAAATAGCGCTTATCATTCCCCGACTTGCTGGGATGAGGTGCGGCGTAAATCTCACTTTGAGAGTTCTTCCAGCGAGGTTCGACAGCTCTTGTTCCATTTCCGGTATGTGTCTGTGACCAATGACTCCATAGGGCTTAAAGCTTTCAGCAGTTTCACAGAAACTTGTATTGAGCTTCGCCCCTCGGCCGGCGCCGGAAACCCCGGATTTAGAGTCCACGACGGGACAAGACGTATCGACCTGAGAGCTTTTCAGAAACGGCGCTGTGCCGAGTATCACTGTCGTTGGATAGCATCCCGGGTTTGCAACCAGATCTGCGCCCCGGAGCACCTCTCGATGAATTTCCGGGAGACCGTAAACCGCTTTTTCGAGAAGTTCAGGGTCCTTGTGTTTGCCATACCATTTCCTGTAAACATTCGGATCGTGAAGCCTTAAATCGGCAGAGAGATCCACCACTTTGAGACCGGCTTCGAGCAGAGGCCTCACAACCCCTGCCGATTCCCCATGAGGCAGCGCCAAAAAGGCCACGTCGGCCTTAATATTCAATTTAACTTGTTCAATACTTGATAATCGGAAATCATTTTCCCCGTAAATGAACGGAAAAACTTCTCCAGCCATTTTCCCGGACCAACTTTGAGAACTCCCACCAACAATTTGGACCTCGGGATGTTGCGAAAGTATGCGTATAAGTTCAATACCGGTGTACCCGGTAATGCCGAAGACCACTGCTCTAATCATTTCGCCTTTCCTATTGGGGCATAAAGGGGAAGCCCACTATGTAGAAGAGTCAGTCAGCCCGTTTAAAAAGCACATATCTATAATCAACTATCCAGTCTGTAATTGGGCGCTTCTTTTGTTATGACTACTCCGTGGACGTGGGATTCCCTAAGTCCGGCCTGAGTGATTCGCATAAAACGGGCCCTTTCCCTAAGTTGATCTAAATTTCTTGCTCCAAGATAGCCCATCCCGGCTTTGATGCCTCCGATAAGTTGATTCAACGAATTTGCGACCGGACCTTTAGCGGGAACCATACCCACTATTCCTTCAGGGACGAGCTTGTTTTCGGCTACTCCTTCATGTTGGCCGTATCGGTCTCTGCTGCCTTCTTTCATTGCCTCAAGTGACCCCATACCACGATAGGACTTGTACGATCGCCCCTGGTAAAGAACCACCTCTCCGGGGCTTTCATCTGTCCCGGCAAGAAGACTGCCGATCATGACCGAATGCGATCCTGCTGCCAACGCTTTCGTGACATCTCCGGAAAATTTAATTCCTCCGTCGGCAATGAGCGGA
Source organism: Desulfomonilaceae bacterium (assembly GCA_052144015.1). Lineage (GTDB taxonomy): Bacteria > Desulfobacterota > Desulfomonilia > Desulfomonilales > Desulfomonilaceae > DATJPW01. The sequence continues at coordinate 21,706 of JBKQRG010000405.1, read as the reverse complement.
ACCCCGATCCGATCCGCGGCACGGGCACAATTCATAATTGCGCTTATCTGAGGCACACCGACCCCGGCAACCACTCGAGTCGTGCAGATGGACCCCGGTCCGACACCTACCTTAACTCCGTCAGCACCGGCTTTCACGAGATCTTCAACCGCTTCCTCAGTCGCAACGTTTCCAGCGATCACCTGAACGCTTGAGAAATTTGTCTTTATATCTCGAACCGCTTCTATCACATTCTTTGAATGCCCGTGAGATGTGTCGATCACTATAACGTCGACACCTTTTTTGAGAAGCGCCGACACCCTCTCTTCGCGATCGGGCCCAACTCCGACAGCCGCCCCCACCCTTAAACGTCCGAACTCGTCCTTGGTGGAAGTCGGAAACATTATGGCCTTTTGTATGTCCTTGATGGTGATCAAACCTCTAAGCTTATTATCCTGATCGACGACGAGAAGTTTCTCTATTCGGTGTTTGTGAAGTAGCGCTTTGGATTCTTCGATTCCAATCTTTTCATCTACCGTTATCAAATTGTCTCGGGTCATGACTTCTTCGACTCTAATATCCATGTTCTCGATAAATCGAAGATCCCGATTGGTCAAAATTCCTTTCAGGTAGCCATCTACCGTGACCGGAACACCCGATATATGGTACCGGCTCATGATCGCCAATGCATCCGCGATTTTCTCGTCGGGCCCTATAGTTATAGGATCTACTATCATTCCGGATTCAGAGCGTTTTACGCGATCTACCTCTCTGGCCTGATCCCTGATGGCCAGGTTGCGATGAATAATGCCGATTCCGCCTTGTCTCGCCAAACTGATGGCCATTTCGGATGTAGTAACCGTATCCATGGCCGCACTGACCAAAGGCATATTTAGGGAAATCTCTCTGGTTAATTTTGTGCTCACATCAACCTCGGACGGAAGAACTTCCGAGTAGCACGGCACCAGTAGTACATCATCAAATGTCAGAAATTCCTGTAGATCCATCCGAGCGTCTCCATTTCGGAAAAATGTGCAAGCAAATTGAAACTTCTTAATGCACCGAAGGGGCAAATTGTATGAGGCGGGTGCGATCAGCAATCCTGTTCAGGGCATCCACTGCTGATTCCAGGAATACGTCAATGACTCCGCCCCACTTCTTCTTGGGATAGACTAACTCCGGTTCGGTCTTGATGCCGCCAAGTTCCGCGGCTATTTTAACTGCATCATAAAAATTCCCGATTGTATCTACTAAACCAATTTCTTTAGCTTTTTCTCCTGTAAAAAATTGACCGTCAGCAATCGTGCGAAGTTTCTCTTTTTCGATTTTGTCCTTGCGGCCTGCGGCCACATCATTAATGAATTGCTCGTGAATACTATTGGCGAAATTTTCCAGGATGTTTCTTTCTTCTCCTGTGAGCGGGCGGAAACCGGTCCCGATGTCTTTGAATTTGCCGGCCTTTATAATATTCACACTGACACCAATTTTTTCAATAATTTTATCAATTTCGGGTAGCATCATAATCACCCCGATGCTGCCGGTTATTGTACCGGCCGAACATACAATTTTATCAGAACTGCTTGCGATGTAATAGGCTGCTGACGCCCCGACCGTTTCTATAGAACTCACAACAGGCTTCTTCTTGCGAACTTTTTCTATTTCTCTGTAGATTTCCTGAGCAGGTGCCACAGTCCCGCCGGGCGAATTGATTCGCAGCACAATTGCCTTGACTGACGATTTCTTCCTGAATTTTCTCAGTTGCTTGAGAATTTCATCAGAACTTGTGATCGTCCCTTCAATAGTGACTATTCCAACATTGTTTCCGTAATCAAAAAGATCAGTCCAAACAGAGGCTTCTTTTTCCGTTTCCACCAAAATGGACGTAATGACGGCTATTATTATAAAAATCGCCACTAAAAAGGCGATAAACAGGATGGCTTTGCCGGTCCTGGATTTTTTCATTGCCCCTCACCCCAGTCAATTATTATTTTAATATTAATTAATTACGCCTCACATCCTTTAATATTTCAGCTTAACAAAAATTTCTCTTAGCCGCAAGATTCAGTCTGTTGTAGCAGTGTCCTAATTCAAGATGACATGGAGCATAAAGCCCCTGCCGCAATCGACCAGACTGCTCCCCATCCAATGCAGCTAATTAGTAATCCTCTGACAAGAGAAATCTCCAGTGCAATTAAGTGCAAAGATCACGCACCGCACCAGCCCAAGGGTCTCATAAGTCCACTTGGTCATTATAACTATCCTTTACACAATTTGGATTGCGATTGATTGGAATAATATTCAAGACTTTTTTTGCTCTGAACTTGGCGACGATTGCGTTCCGCACTGCATCTTGGGGGGAATCGACAGGGCAGTTTCGCAAATCGGCGTCATACCGGTGTGCAATGTTGTCCAGGACATTTTGTCGAAATGACGAAAGAGGGACCAGGCCCAAATTAGGATAGCCTCCCGCACAAAGGCCTAAAAATGTATTAGCCGCGAATCAGCCCAAGGACGCATCCCTTAGCCCGAGACTGCCCCTCAGGCTGTCTACCTCATCTTCGCCTGTCAATTTCAGGAAAGCTTTTTCCAAATTTCCGCTGGTGCGGGCAATGGAATTCTTGATGTTTGCCGGAGTATCCGAAGCTATTTTCTTTCCTTTGTGAATTATTGTTATGAAGGTACAGATTTCCTCCGCCACAGCAAGCGTGTGCGTCGAAAGGAGCACCGCCATACCTCGGGTTTCGGCCATCTCGGTAAAAAGATCCTTCACAAGGCGAACTCCCCGCGGGTCCAGTCCGACCATCGGCTCGTCTATAATGAATATTTTGGGCTGGTGAAGGAGCGCCGAGCTGATAATTAGACGCTGCTTCATTCCATGTGAATAGCCCTCAATAAGCTCGTCCTTCCAATCAATCAGCTCGAAGATTTCAAGAAAATACATCCCAAGCCGCTTCAGGACTTCCGACGGGACTCGATAAATTCCTGCAATGAATTCAAGAAACTCCCAACCGGTAAGTTTTTCGTATAAATAAGGCCTATCCGGAACAAAACCCGTTACAGCCTTTGCAAGTTCAGGCTCAGCTGCCAGATCTTTACCGTCGAGCATAATAGTTCCGCTGTCCGGCTTCATCAGACCAGCCAACATCCTGATCGTGGTAGTCTTGCCCGCTCCGTTTGGCCCGAGGAAACCCATGATCTCCCCCGGGGGGACGTGCAAATCAATGTGGTCCACAGCTACCGTTTTAGCAAATTTCTTGGACAGGTTTTCGACGCGAATCATATTTTGGCTCCACTCCAACTTCACAACTAGTCTAATTTGCCTCGAGAACTTTCAATTTCAATTGTCCTAGGAAAGATACGAGATTCAGATGCTTGTCTACGTCTCCGTAAAGTAGCGAAATATGTGTGGGGTCCACAGGAAGCATGCCCATTAAGGGATCTCCAGTGAACCAGCGGTCTCCTGCCCAATAATTTACCCACGCATGATAATAAAAACCGTCAGCCGAATACACTAGTCCCACCGTAATTCTTGCAGGCAGTCCGACAGCTCGGGCCAATGATGCCGCCAGGACGGCGTGTTCGTTACAGGCTCCTTCTTTATGCTGTAATACGGAAACTGCATCGGGTACAGCGGCTGTCGGAACTTTCTTAAGATTGTCGTGTACCCAATTATTGATAAGACTCGCAGCGCGGACCGGATCCTTCTCATTATTCACAATTTGTTTCGCCTGTTGCTTCACCAGCGGGTCATCTGAGCGAATAAATCTTGAAGACGCGAGGTGCTGCTGCATTCTCTCGTCGTCACAAGGAAGTGTATAAGTAGACGGAGGAATAGTCTCTTTCCCCAGGACCAGTTCGGAATCTTTGAATATTTGCCTGGACCCTTCACTGGGAATACTCAAGGGTTTATCACCCTGAACCTTGAGTCTAAGCAGCCGCAGATTCCGTGAATCGGGAATTGAACCCTCTAATGGAACGGCGGTAAGTACGGATAAATCAGGCAGCCCGCGAAGAGACTTCATTTCTTTTGCAACTTCATCCTTGTCCGAACGAACCACCGTTATTCCCATGGGCATCCGGCCCTTTAAAAGCCGGCCTTGATTATCAATCCACATCACAAGGTCTATAGTCCGGAAGACCGCTCGCACCCGCCAGGCTTCCAGCTTTTTCGCCGCTATTTCAAGATCCGCTTTTTCAAGAACCGTGATCACAGTATCCCATTTGTTTCCGTCCAGAGGATCGAAAACCGGGATATGAAATTCATCCCCCACTTTAAGTCCGGTTAAAGGTACTGGCAGGCCCAGAGATCGGGATATTCTGGGGATTTCCGATAATTTTATCCGTTTTGTTCCTTCGCCCTGCGAACCGGGTATCTGCAATACTAAATCTCTACCATCCATTCTTCCTTTTTGTTCAAACGACATGATTCCCGAAGAAATCTTCAAGTGAAAATTGATAAGACGAAAATTTTCATCCACTGTTGAGTCGTTGAACACGCGTACCGGTTTGACTTGGCCCTGGAGATTCAAAGAAATAGTCAATTCATCACGAATTGTCCATTGCTCGTTATTCTTAAACTGCCTTGACCGGCCAAATCCAGAATATGCGCCACCGATTCGGATCAGAAACCAATCATCCGATTCAACCGCGGCAATATTCAGATTTTCAGTAGTTCCCGGCTCGCCTCCAAAATATCGGTCTTTAACAAGCAGACTAATAAGAACGAGCCATATCAGCACTGATATGATTGTTACGGCAGGCCTAAAACGTGTGGATTGTGAAGTTGGAGGAAACTTCAATCTTGATAACTTCCGGACAAGCGCTGCTTGCATATATCGAGCAGTTCTTGATTGTTTTTTAATACCTTCTTCGCCTCAGACTCCACGAGCCCCGCGCCTATCAGGATCTGGTAAGCCCTCTCGCGGGTTATCAAATTGTCGGGAGTGTGGGTATCCGTATCGATGACCAGCTTTGCGCCGTTTTTCATGGCCATTCTCGCAACATGTCCATTTGTTAGAGAGTGACCGCGCCTGGCAGTAATTTCGAGAAGTACCCCATTTTCAGCCGCAAGTGCTGCATCCGAATCGGTTATGAACCCTGGGTGAGCAAGTATATCCGCTCTGGATTCTATACCAGCTCGATTAGTCCCGGCTGCCACCGGCTCCACCGGAGACTCGCCGTGAACTATAATGAGGATCGCGCCGAGCTTTCTAGCTTCTTGAACCAGTTTAGGCACCTGCTGTGGTGGAGCATGAGTAATCTCGACTCCCGGAATTACAAAGGTGCTTTGAAGACGGTTAAGTTCGGCGGCGACTTTCAGAATACTTCTCAGCACGAATTCCAAATTGGAGCCATCCACGTGGTCAGTTAGTCCTATTGCACTGTAGCCCGCGTTTTCAGCTCTGCGGACTAGCTCGCTCGGCAATAGGACTCCGTCACTCAATAGAGTATGAGTATGAAAATCAATCACGTTTTACCTCTCAACCTTTAAACATACACGTACCCAAATTAAACGCAAATAGGAGGTTCTACCGATTCAGGTTTTTGTAAGCACATTACCGTATGTAGACGTTCATTATACCACCGGCAATGCTTTTCAGGCAAAAGCTCGTAAAATCCTCTCGGAAAATTCTATTCCATCCTCTGAGCTTTTATTCTAATATTAGCTTCGGGCTGCCTGATTATATTGAAGTCACCAATACTTCGATCAAATGTGATAATGAAAGCAAGTTGTGCATTTATTATATGAATTCAGGTCCAGGCACTCCGGGACACGGCATCTCAGCATATGGCCTATAATGTAATACGGTGAAATCATGGAAAAGAAAGAGGCTCGCGTAAAATGTAGCGGCTGCGGAACACATTATAAGATTAAATTTCCGGTAAGTGACAAACCAGTACGCTTCCAGTGCAAAAAATGCGGTAAGACGTTGGCGATACGGATGAAGGCCCCGGATCAAATTGCTACAGGTCAGGTCGCTTCTGCGGAACCGGCTCCCGAAATGATGCCTCAATTTGAAAGAACTCGACTGCCGGATTGGCAGCCACCGCAGGAGCCATCCGCGCCTGCGCAGCCGGGCGGTGTAGACGACGCAGCGGCCTCGGAATCAGCATCTGCTCCGTCTCAATCGTCGACTCCGGAGGACCGACGATGGTTGGTATTGGCGGATGAGCAGGTCAAGGGCCCGTTCAACAATGACGAAATCACAGATATGATAAAAACGCGTTTCATAAACTCTGAAACATCGCTGAGGATGGGGCAGCGGCCCTGGATCAAAGCAGCCCAAGTTCCTGATTTTCGATTTCTTTTTCCAGAAATGGACGGTGGTTATGACCAATCGGCTCAGAGTCGTCCGGCACAGAAAACGGGCGAGCATACGGAAAATTTGATTGGGAGCGTCAAAGCACAATTGATAGATGCTATCCCATATCCATTCACCGGAGGAAATTGGCAGCCCCTAGCTATTTTCGCGGCCATTGCGTTTGTTCTCTCGATCGTTTTAGTTTTTGACTTTGTAATTGGTTTGCCAGTGGCGATCGTTGGATGGATACTTCTTTTTGGGTATCTAGCTGATCTCATGAAGACGAGTAGCGAGGCATCGGAGAAACCGCCGCCTTCAATCGATTTCTCGGCCATCCGGGAGATGGTAAGCGCTGGGATGAAAATTTTTTGCGTGATGGCGGTCTATTCTCTAATACCCGTTTCCATATGCCTGCTGTTCATGATCGCTTTTTTCTTAAACGATATGGAGTTATTAGGATACGTTTTTATAGCAGTCACGATTGTGGTATATGTCATGTCTTTGTACTTGGCCTCCGCCGGTCTTTTGATACTCGGAAAATCGCAACAGCTGGGACAAGCCCTAAATCCGTCCATTATTATTGATGCGGCTGCAAAAAGTGGCGGCGCATACATCGGATTGGGCTTTGCAATCATCATTATAGGGATAGTCTGCATGCTGAGTGTCTTGGCATCAGTCTTCGTGACTGACCTTCTTCCCCTCGGGTCTGTGTTTGCCTCGTTAATTATGACTCTGGTGCTATCCTACGGAAATTTTATGTGGTTTCACCTGCTTGGCATATATTTGAAAATGAATGTCATTGGCGCCAACCAGATTCCGACTCCGGCGCCCATTCCATAAGGCGGTTTTATTATGAATCGGTGTTTCTCTAAAGACGTTACGCCGGCTCGATTGCTTCTTTCAGTTTCATTAGGTGCAGTACTGTTGATTTCTACAGGTTTTGCTTTTGACGTGCGGGATCAAATTTCGGCCGTTTTCGAATCACCCAGTTTCAAGGGGAAGGAACCTATCCAAAAACTTCAGCAGGCAGCCGAGATGATCCGGGAGAGAAAACTCAAAGATCGAGAAATGGCATTCGCTGTTTTGGACTGGGGAGATCAATATTTGAGAGAACCCTCCGATCCCCTTGACAGACTAAAAAGATGGGCCCAGTTGAACAGTGACGAAAAGCTAAGCCATTTGAGAATACCGCGAGAATTTCTCAACCGGACCCTCCTGGCTGAATATCTGGTAGAAAAAACTTCGTACCTTACCTCCTCGCCGCAACAAAAATTGGAGATAATTGGTAAGCTCGCCCAACAAAATCTTGTGGATTGGTCAGTGTCTCTCGCATACGCGCGGCTTTATGCGGGAGCGATAATTGCTGGGGCCAAGAATTATAGCAAAACGAGCCCCGTAGAAGCCCTGGACGTGCTAAGGGGTCTCGAGAATCAAGGGTTAATAGGGCTACATTATAGGACTCCAACGGAAGCAATTTTGGCCACTGAAGCCTTGGCTATGGATTCCGATTATCTCAACGCACTGCCGTATGAACGCCTGTTGAAGATACGCGATCTAGAGCGCAAGGGGCTAATCAGCAATTTGACGAAAAAGGAATTGGAACGACTTCCGGCTTGGAGACTTTTGGTAGCTGATCCATCTTTTATGCAGTCGGAGGCCTCAGTAAAGAAAGAACGGCTGTTAAAATTTAGAGAACAGGGCCTCATTTCATCTTCAAATTATTCGGATTTATTGGCGATATTTCGACCTATCAGTATCGCTTCCCCTGCTCAAGTGAGACCGGCTCCGGTTCCACAGAAAATTCAACCTCCAGCCCAGCAGGAAGATGATGCGATTCGAGCCCCAAATAGTGAATCGTAACCCGATGGGTATTTTTCAGGATTTTTGTTATTCAGGATAGTCCTAGATGGACAATTTAGTCGGGGCCAAGGCCATAGATATTTGGAAAGTTACCGTTCTTTCGGACCGGATTTGCTTTTGTAGCACAGGAAAGGAAAGGTTATCGTGTGTGGAATAGCGGGTTTTATAAGTAACGACCGCTGGAAAGAAACTGCGGATCTGTCCTGGTTGGATACCGTCTTGGGAAAATTCGAAGCAACCGCTGTATCGAATAACTGGGAAGACCTTAGCATGCCTCTGAAAGAGCTGGTCGATGGATTCGATCTTCTTATGTCTTTCGGAATGCATATCGAGCTTGTCAAGCGCGCTGAAATTCGGGCTAAAATGCAGCGGCTGGCTGATCTTCTCATTGCCCTCTCCGCGAAACTGAATGATGTCATTGCTGAAACCGGTCGGTCAGATTTTCTCGAGTTCATCGCCGAGAATACTAGAGACTGTATGTGGCAAATTAAGGAAGAAGTGCTTCACAATATTGACAGGACCACAAGCCTCTTTCCGAGTTCTAAGCCAGTGTCGGATTTTAATAATTCCGAGCATTTTGTAGCTTGGGCCATTGAGCAGGCCTTGGAAAACATAGACCGCCTGGAAGTCCGTGGCCGTGATTCCGCTGGAATATCCATTCAGTGCTCGCTATCTAAGAAGGTCGATTGGGCTGATGAGCCTGTTGAGAAAAGCGCCTCTGAACTCGTGGAAAGACGTACGCATAGAATCAGGTCCACTGACGGATCAGAAATTCTTATTTTCATTTACAAAATTGCTAATCTTGTTGGGCGACTCGGTGATAATACTGCGGGTTTGCGTGAGGCTATCCGCCATGACCTTCAGCTTTGGAAAATCGCGGCAGTCGTAGATCAAATCAATATTATCGCTCATACGCGCTGGGCTTCTAATGGCATTATCAGCATTGCCAACAGTCATCCTGCAGATGGGTCCCTCCACGGAAACGAACATGCCGCGACCATCAACGATAGAGAAGCGCAATTTGTGCTCAATGGCGATGTAGATAATTATAGCCAGCTGCTGAAAGATGTTGTGCACGCTCAGGGCTGCAGTATCGACCCCGCAGTAACTACCGATGCCAAAATTCTACCAGTCCTCTATCGCCTCGGAACGGATCCGGCGGCCGATCCCGAGGAGCGATTTGCTGAATTGATGAATAAATGCGAAGGCTCCTTGGCAATCGTCATGCAACATCCCTTTCAGCCGCGAGCGTTATATCTCGGCCAAAAAGGGAGCGGACAAAGCTTATTCATAGGAAAGGTCCACGATGGAGCCATTGTCGCATCCGAGGTGTATGGCCTCGCAGCCCGAACGCGGCAGTCCTATGCATTGTCAGGCACTGAAAGGGGTGGAACACAGGTAACACTCCATATTTCCAATCCCATTGAAGCTATGAGGGGTCGCTTTCTTAAAGACGGCGCGCCATTTCAAATAAAGCCTGAACAGATCTATATCCATTCCCGGGACATTTTCCGAGGATCCTACGATTATTATTTCGAGAAGGAGATTCATGAGGCGCCGTCCAGTGTCCGTAAGACCATTCGGGGGAAATACAGAAAAATAGGGCAGACCGTAGATTTCTCTGTAGAAGGTGACAAAGCCTTCAACGCACTATTGAAACGTTTGAGAGATCCGAACCTGCCCCAAATCCATAGAATTATGTGTATCGGTCAGGGGACGGCGTCTGTTGCGGCAATGGGAGCGGCTTACCTGATTGGACGCGCACTGATCGGATCTAGGATAGAAGTTGCGTGGTCCAAAGCATCTGAAATGTCGGGATTTCTTTCAGACGAGTCTCTGGATGATATGTTACTTATTGCCATATCTCAGAGCGGAACAACGACCGACACGAACCGCACTGTGGATGTCGCAGGATCTCAGGGCGCGTGGATACACGCAATTGTAAATCGGCGCAATTCCCCGCTTGTAGCCAAATCCAATTCTTTCTTCTATACCAGTGACGGTCGGGACGTGGAGATGGCGGTGGCCTCGACGAAGGCCTTTTATTCGCAGATCGCGGCGGCAAAATTAACTGCTATGCTGTTAGCCCAGGAATTCCATTGCCTCACGTCGGAAGAGGTATTTCAAGAAATTCACGAACTGGAACTCCTTCCCGATAAAATCGAATCGGTACTCGGTCTAAAAGAGACTCTGAAGAAATGTGCGGAAAAGTATGGTCCCAGCAGCCGAAATTGGGCAGTGGTCGGGAATGGACCCAATAAGGTAGCGGCTGACGAAATCCGAATTAAGCTCAGTGAGTTATGCTACAAGTCTATTCCGTGCGATTTTACCGAGGATAAAAAACACATCGACCTTTCCACTGAGCCCCTTACAATAGTGGTCGCTAATGATCTTGCGGAGCACCTGGTGCAAGATACAGCGAAAGAAGTGGCCATTTTCAAGGCCCATAACGGCAAACCAATTGTATTATGCGCTCACGGTGAGAAACGCTTCTTTGTATACGCGGAGATGTTCATCGAGTTGCCTGTCATCGGGGCAGGATTAGGTTTTGTCCTGGCCACGGTAGCGGGGCATCTTTGGGGATTTTATGCAGCAAAAGCCATAGATTCACGAGCCGACGATTTACGAAAATTTCGTTCCCTTCTGACGCAAGGTCTGGCTGATCCCGGCATTTTAAATGCCGGAATTCTCATATCCAGATTACAGGCGGTAGTATACCTCATTTCTCAAGGTGAGATGAACGCAGCTCTCCCAGCCTCCACGGTAGCTGCGCTATCTCTGTACATGGCTCAATTGAGTGGAACGCGCAACGACAGAGATGTTGACAGAGAAGAGCTGGCAAAGGGTATCGAAATACTAAATAAAGCTGTAGAAGAAATGACTAGGCCCATTGACACTATTCGCCATCAGGCCAAAACGGTGACTGTGGGTATAAGCAGACCCCAGGAGATTCTGCCACCAGTCCTACTTATCGCTTTGGGCAAACTGTCCATTTTGCCGGGTCAAATTAAGGAACAGGATAGGCGAATCCTCCGGACCGTTTCACCGCTCATTTCAGAAGTGCCAGGGGGTCTTTACTATCAAATAGTACATTCAGTAGATGGTGTTCCGGTGGTTTTGGCGGGCGATGCTCATTGGATTCAGGTGGTCGAAAGGTTCGGATCGTGCATCGGCAAAACATCCCGTTATGATCAGCCTCGGCCCGCGGGCGGAAGTAAACGTACAATACTCCGACTCGAGAGAGCGATTTGGACATCTGGGAAGAATGGAGCCGAGAACCTTGTGATGCTTCCACTCTTTGACGAAGATAAAGCAGAAATTACCGGAATATTATTGTTCCATCTGAATTTTGTGTCTCAAGCGTCAGTCCAACAAAAGCTGACGATTTTGCGCGGCTTAGGGAACCGATATCATGATTTAATAGAATTGTTGGAAGAGATCTCCGATATCAGATCTGTCGAAGAGGTTCTTGAGCCTATTTCACCTCGCGACACGATTCTGGCACCAGTGGAACGGCTTGTGCTGGGCCGAAAACTGGCAAAATAATGATACGATTTGCCGAACAGATTATCTTCTGAAAATAGCCCCTTACAACTGTTGTTTGGATTATAAGCAAGTGTGATCTATACGCAGAGGCCACGGCGTGGGCCTTTGCTTGTCAGGGTGCGCAACTCAGACCGATTCCCGCGAAAGTCTCCCGGTCGGGGAACTGGAAATACTGCTTGACAGTTTGTGCGAAAAAATATATAAGAAAATAGTATGTTAATGTTAAATACATCATGTATAACATTAACCAACGCTGCGGAGGCCCTGGATGTCCTCAAAAAAAAGTCGAATAATTGTCTTGGCCTTGATCTCATTTCTACTGTACGCTTTTCTAAATAGCGCCACCGCTTTTGAGCTTTTCCCAAGACCTCTGGATCAGTACACGGTTAAACGTGGAGATACTCTCTATGGAATTTCCGGTTATTACTATGCGAATCCCTCATTGTGGCCCTTTCTCTGGAATCAAAATCCTCAGATTGCGGTAAAGGGTGGCAGCGGCGCTCCCGAGAAGCAGCCTTTAGTTCCCGGTACGAAAGTGAATCTGTTTCACAAAAGGTTCGCGCCGACAGTTGTGAATCAATCCTATGCGCCGCCAACGGGCATTCCCGAGGAGTTGGGTTTTTTGACGATCAAGGTCCCGATGCAGGGAATTCCCTATGACAAGAAATTCTTCAGATACAGATTATCTAATCGCCCTATTCAGCTTTGGGGATATATAGTGAGTTCCCCGGAATCGGAAGTGAACAAGAGCCATTTTCTAGAGAGAGATCTGGTTTATATTCGTTTTCGCCCTTCCAAGAAACAGGCCATCCTGGTAGGAGATCGCTTCGGAATTTACCGCGATAAGGGACCCGTCACTCATCCTATAAATCCCGATAAACCCATAGGTTGGGTATCAGAGGTTGTGGGAGAGGTGGAAATCACCAGCACAGGACACGAATTGGCCACAGCGATCATTCTGGACAGTTATCAAGAAATATCCAAAGGAGATAAGATTTGTCTTTTTGTCCCCAGAGGACGCGAGCTGGTTCCGACCAAAACTCATCGAATGTTAACGGGAACCATACTTTATTCAGCCAGCAGAACAGAAACTTTTTATACCGAAAATCACAACTTGGAGAATGACGTCCTTTTTGTGGATCGAGGAGAATGCGACGGAATGAGAGAAGGGATACTCGTTAACATTTACCGCCCGAGTACCCCAGTGCCGGATCCTTATTTTGATAGGCCGATGTCGATTCCGGATAGATATGTCGGCGAAGCCATGATACTGAAGCCGTTCGAAAAAAATTCCACTATTATAGTCACCAGACAACGTGAAGAAATACTTCCTGGAGATATAATAAAAAGCGTTAGCGATTAGCATCACAACATGCTCCAAGAATGCTCGCCCGGTATAAAGGTTCCGGCGCGGCCCCCCGTTGCTGTCGTGCAAGATCCTGAACTGCTTCGAAGTCAGCATCCTGCTGTCCTATTAGCAAAATCGTTTCTGAATTCTAAATTCTCTGGCAATATGATCTGTAAAAATCTCGAACGAAGTTCTCGTACCGCGGCATGCCCGGTCATTAAGGACGAGAATGATGGCACCAGCTGATGATTCTGCATTGTGCGATTGGTTGACGTTAGAGAGGATTCCCCGGGTCGGTCCCGTGACAATAGCTAAGCTGCACAGTGCTTTTGGAAGTCCTCGTGCAGCGCTGGAGGCCGATGCTCACAAAATCCGGCGGCTTGCCGGGCTAAGTGAGCAATTGGCGCAGACCATATCAGGTTTTGTGATTCCCAAAGACGAAATCCTGAAGGATATAGAAACCCTGGCAAAACTCCAGGTCCGAGTAATTACCCGTTGGGACCCGGATTATCCCCTCAATCTCAAGGAAATTTATGACCCACCTGCTCTGCTTTTCGTGAGGGGAGAAATCAAAAACGAAGATCGCCGCGCTGTGGCTATCGTAGGTACCAGAAACCCTACGAGATACGGCATTGAAGTGACGGAGCAGATCAGCAGAGGTCTTGTCCAGGCAGGGATCACTCTAGTCAGCGGTTTGGCACGGGGTATCGACACCGCCTGTCATCAGACAGCTATTAAGGAGCAAGGTCGAACCATCGGAGTCTTGGGATGCGGTATTGACGTATCTTACCCAAAAGAGAACAAAAAATTAATCCGAGAAATGCCGCAATACGGGGCTGTGATCAGCGAATTCCGACCTGGGATCGCGCCTCTCGCGACCAATTTTTACCGACGGAATCGGATCGTATCAGGTCTGGTGAAAGGAGTCTTGGTCGTTGAGGCTGCACGCAATAGCGGCTCGCTAATTACGGCAAATCATGCCGTAGATCAAAATCGTGATGTATTTGCCGTTCCGGGAAATTTAATGAATCCGCGTTCCCACGGATGCCATTATCTTATTAAGAATGGCGCCGGACTCATTGAGTCGGCGGATGATGTAATTGATGCGCTCTTTCCCGTGACCGGCAAAAAGGTCCAGGAGACCTTATTCGAAGCGCATAACTACGAAGGAGATCTGTCCGATGCAGCGGAGTCGGTTTTGGAAGCACTGGACCCTGATCCAGTTCCTATAGACCTGCTTTGCGAAAATCTTAAGATCGATGTAGGGAAACTAGCGGGCCTACTGCTGGAACTCGAATTGAAGGGTCTGATCAGACAACATCCCGGAAAAATGTTCTCCAGGATTCTTCGTTAATTTCACTTGTCCTGGAATAAAGTTGCCGCACCGCTTTTCCATACGCATCAATATAGTAACGGGACCATTGTTCGGAGGTTTTCCCATCGTATGGAATCAGAGCGCTACAGCTGATAAATATTTCAATATTTTCCTGTGCGCTTGACGATAAGAAAAAATATTGAATAAAGTGCGACGATCCGTTTAGAAAAACAAAATTGATCGTGTAGTCCCTAATCGTTAAGTTTAATAACCAGAAGGAACAGTTTATGGAGAAAGCCTTAGTGGTGGTCGAGTCGCCGGCCAAAGCGAAAACAATAAAGAAGTATCTCGGACCGGCTTATGACGTAAAGGCATCGGTAGGTCATATTAAAGATCTGCCCGCGAAGGAACTTGGAGTAACCGTAGATGAAGGATTCAAACCAGACTACAGGATCATTCAGGGGAAAGAAAAGATAGTTAAGGAATTGAGCGCTGCGGCAGGAAAAGTGTCGAAGATCTTTCTGGCTACTGACCCCGATCGGGAGGGTGAGGCGATAGCTTGGCATTTAAGTCAAGCTTTGAATAAACCGGCGGGAAGTATTTTCAGGGTGCTATTTAACGAACTCACAGAAAGAACTATTAAAGAAGCGATTGCCCATCCGACCAGATTAGATGAGCAGAAATATAATGCGCAACAGGCGCGCAGAATACTGGATAGGTTGGTGGGGTACTATATAAGTCCCTTGCTCTGGAAAAAAGTCCAATATGGCTTGAGTGCCGGGCGAGTTCAATCTGTAGCTCTGAGACTTATTGTTGATCGGCAGAACCTTATCGACACTTTTGTGCCTCAGGAATACTGGAGCATTACAGCCTTGCTGAAAGCCGACGCACCTCCGGCTTTCAACGCGAAATTAGTGGAATACGACGGGAAAAAAATCCAAATTTCAGATGCTCAGTCAGCCGCATTAATGGTGCAGCAGGCCCAAGATCATCCTTTCGAAATAGTGGAGGTAAATCGCCGGGAACGAACCCGCAAGCCTGCCCCGCCGTTTATAACATCCACACTCCAGCAAGAAGGGTCACGGAAACTCCGACTCACTGGAAGCCGCACAATGAGAATTGCGCAGCAACTATATGAGGGTGTGGAACTCGGTCCGGAAGGATCAGTGGGCCTGATTACTTATATGAGGACGGATTCTCCGCGCATTGCTCATGAAGCATTAACCGCAGCCAGAAATTACATCAAGCACAAGTACGGTGATAGGTATGTGCCGGCAAAACCTCACGTGTACAAGAGCGGTAAGGCAGCCCAGGAAGCTCACGAAGCGATTCGCCCGACGTCAATGGATCTAACCCCGGAAAAAGTTTCCAATTTTCTGGATAAAGACCAGAGGGCGCTTTACACCTTAATATGGAACCGCTTCTTAGCCAGCCAGGCTGCTCCGGCGATCTTCGATATGACAACTGCCAACATAAGCTGTGGGAAAATGTTATTTCGAGTGACCGGTTCGGTATTGAAATTCGATGGATTCCTGAAAATCTATAGTGAGGAAAAAGAAGAGGAATCGGAAACTGTCCGGGAGGACCGAGACGACCAGGACGTTCGGCTTCCGTTGCTCAAGTCCGGTCAGAGACTTACTCTGGCGTCTCTGTCGCCCCGCCAGCACTTTACGCAGCCGCCGCCCGCTTTTAATGAAGCATCACTCATAAAAGAGCTTGAGGAACGTGGCATCGGTCGTCCTTCGACTTATGCGGAAATCGTCAGCACAATACAGAAACGAAAATATGTCGAAATCAACAATAAGAGATTCCAGCCGACACTCCTCGGTCGAATTATAGCTAAACTGCTAGTGGAAAGTTTTCCGGGCCTGGTTAACACTAGGTTCACTGCGGAAATGGAATCTTCCTTAGACCTTATCGAAGAAGGGAGCGCATCCTGGACCGAAACGCTTGATCGCTTTTATGGACCGTTCCAGTCGGACCTGAAACAGGCCGACAAGAATATGAAAAATATAAAGCGAGAGGGGATATTCACAAACGAAGTGTGCCCCAAATGCAACGAACCTCTACTAATAAGGTCTGGGCGGTACGGTCTGTTCATGGGCTGTTCTGCGTATCCCGAATGCGATTACACTCGAAACATCGAAACCGATAACGCTTCCGATACCGAACCGGTCATGACTGATGAGAAATGTCAGAATTGCGGCGCCCCGATGGTAATGAGGAAAGGTCGGACAGGCCAATTTCTGTCCTGCTCGCGTTATCCGGAATGCAAGACCACTCGCCCGCTGTCAATAGGAGTCAAATGTCCCAAATGCGATAAAGGGGATTTAATCCAACGCAGAACCAAGAGAGGAAAAATCTTTTATGCATGCAGCCGCTATCCGGATTGCGATTACTCGATGTGGAATCGACCGGTACAAATGAACTGCCCCAATCCCGATTGCGATTCCCCAATTATGGAAAATATAAAGAAGAAAACAGGCGAAGCCATCCTCCAGTGCCCGAAATGTAAATCCAAGGCCTCGTGACCCGATAATTCCGGGGAACTAAGCGAGGCGCGTCAATGTGAATCGGAATTGCGGTGGGGCCGCGGCACATGACCTCTCGTACCAATATCACCGCGCGTTGGGGCGGGGTCTCCAATCTCTGGCCGGCAGGGGATCAGCCCTACCAACCCACTAACAATGTCAAGACCCCATTAATTAATTTTGAGAACGGATGCACTCATTTAGACAGCCTACCGGTCCTATCGCCCGCCGCTGACGACCGGTGGCGCAGGCGGAATCGATTTCCACTTGACTGAATCAAACGGGTTCGACATAGGAGTACTTGAAGCCGGCACTGCTACCGGCTGGGCGGGTTGTCTCAGTTTGGCTATATATGACGTGATGTAAGCTTCTGCCGTGTCAATTGGGTAACTTATTATCTTACCGAGATACCAAAAAACATAAAGCTGATCTGAGGGCTTCGGGAGCCCCGAATCATCCGGATTGGCGGCAGGTCTCTCGGAAATCGGCTCATCATAACCGGGCTTGACCGGAATTAAATTATTCTGCGCTTGTCCTGTTTGACCGAAACAAGCAGTGGTCAGCCAGAGAATTGGTATAATAATTATTGCGATCGTTCTTATCATAGAGACCACCTCCGGCAGTGATTTTCGTGTCCCTCTATCACAACTTTTGGAAAAAGCCAGATTTTTCTGGAAAGGGATTTTGATCCAATATTATCGATTAAAGGTTCCTTGCTGCGCACATGTCACTTCCCATGAGTTTGTGCGACTATTAAAATGAAAGGCAATTTGTTTGACGGACATGCGGTACCTCCGGGTGGGGGTGATTGCCGTGAATGAAAGCCTGTCAAATCAACAAAGCGCGGGTTTAATTTCAGCTGTAAGCTGACATTCATTTTTGGCGATCATTATGATTGGAGAACCTTTGCGCAGTTCTAATTCGTCTTCAATTCCGAACCCGTAAGAATTCGGTAGATCTCCAGATACTTTTCCGACGTTTTGCGGATAATCTCCTGCGGCAACACTGGAGCAGGTGGCTTCTTGTCCCAATTTAGTTGCTCCAGATAATCGCGAACAAATTGTTTATCTAAGGAAGGCGGAGAAATTCCCGGTTGATACTGATCCATCGGCCAGAAGCGGGATGAATCCGGTGTCATTGCTTCATCCACCAAAGTGGGCGCGCCGTCGACAAGACCAAATTCAAATTTGGTATCAGCTATAATGATTCCTCGCTCTTCCGCTCTGCGGGCCCCAAAAAGGTAGAGTTCTATCGTTTTGTCCCTTAGCCAACAGGCCGTTTCTTCTCCCAATATATTAACGACCCGACTGAACGAGATGTTCTCGTCATGATGACCGAGCTCGGCTTTTGTCGAGGGCGTAAAAATCGGCTCCGGCAGCTTCTCTGCCATTTTCAAACCAGCCGGGATCGGAATGCCGCATATTTTCCCACCGTTCTGATAATCTTTCCAGCCGCTGCCTATGATGTAACCGCGGGCCACACATTCCACCGGAAACACGTCGGCCTTGTGCACTAACATGCTGCGGCCTTCGAGAATCGGTGCGAAAGCCGCACATTCTTCCGGGAACCGACTCACATCGGATGTTATGAAATGATTAGCCACAATATGGAGCGTCTCATTCATCCAAAACGCGCTGAGATTATTAAGCACCTTTCCTTTGGAGGGGATTGGATCGGGCAGGATGACGTCAAAGGCGGACAACCGATCAGTCGAAATTATCAGCAACTTGTCCCCAACATGATACACATCACGGACTTTACCACGGCCCGCAACGGGAAAACCTCGGAGGTCAGTATCTCTGATGACATCTTTATTCATGCAGTGTTCTTCCTTTCCCGGTAAGTTTCGCGTAACGGGTTCGTTGAATTCTTGTCACAAGCGCGGTAAAAGGTTTTTTTAACTAACATGGCTGCCATTATGAAGCAATCGCTTTCAGATAAACAATTTCCACGCAAGCATCCATGCCCTGATTGCAAAATGTGCCAGGGTTGTTCCGAGAGCAGATGTCAAGCCTGTCGCTGCCAACCAAGACAGCAGAATCAAAGGCTCTCTTTGCAAGAACAAATATTATTATTCAATTGTTTAAATCCGGGCCTGGAATCGGATTCCGAGAAATGATGAGGCTACGGGACACCATTTTTATTCCTGGAAAAGGGGGGTGGGAAAATCATTCCATTGGAAAAACTTTTTCAGATAGCAGCTACATTAGCTTGCGGAATATTCACAGGCGCGGCTGTTTATATTAATTTTGTCGAGCACCCAGCCAGAATGAAATGCGGAACCCCGTTGGCCGTGACGGAGTTCGGTCCCAGTTACCATAGGGCCGCTGTGATGCAGGCATCATTGGCTGGCATCGGCTCTATAACTGCGATGGCCGCTTGGTGGATGGGTTCGAGTTCCTGGTGGCTAGTAGGTGGAATTTTCCTTTTCGCCGTAATCCCGTTCACACTCGTAATCATTATGCCTATCAACAAAAAACTCCTTGGCCCCGATCTGAACAAAGATTCGGAGGATGCTCTACGACTTCTTACTAAATGGAACAGACTACATGCGGTAAGGAGCTTGTTGAGCTTTGTTGCTTTCCTAATATTCATCATCGTCCGATAAAGAGAGAGAAGTTATCCGGCTGAACCGGGAACAACGGATCGCTGCACGCGGGCCTGGGCTCGAATCAGACATTTTGAGCCTTAAAAGCTCTCCTATTAAAGCAGAATGGTTACTCGCGGAGGCTCTCAGGGATTCGTTCAGAGAAATGAAGACCGTCAGGGTTACGACTCGCAAATTACGTAAAGTCTCCCTGGATTTGATTTCATGAGATTGCTTCGCGCTCTCACTATCTAGCGAAAGATTAACATTTTGCTTATACAAAGCTGACTTGATTTGATCAAATTGAAGATGACCCTCTAGGCGTACTCTTTGGGCGACCCCGTCAGGTACTATTGCGTCGCTAAACAATTACTGGTTATGGCCGTGCGTCTGGCCCGATGCTGCCAGCATTGTCTCGTTATATCGCATGCATTCTGAAGGAGAAATCGGATGAGTATTCTCAAGAAATTCACACTTGCTATTATCATCCTTGCTCTATCTGCGAGCCTATTTGGCTCGTACTGAAGTACGCAATTCAAGTTGGGGCTCAAAAATGGCAGTTGTAAGGTCTTGGGACAATTCTTTTTCTTTTATGATTTCTTTGTCCGAACTGATGGCACTAGAAATGCATTGCTCTCATCCCAGTGTTCCAGATGTGCCTGGAATGGGAAAAACCGTGAGAGGAGAACGATGTGACCGAGTTCAAATCCTTTATGCCAGATGTGGAAGTGCTTGGCCAAGTTATTGAGGCATTTGTTGCCGGATTTCCGCCCGAGCTACGCAAGATCGGCTTGGACATATTGGCTGCAAACGGGATCGATGAGTTTAGACCAGGCGAATACTATCCTCTGCAGTCCCTGCTGAATGCGATGAAAGAAATCCAAAATAAATTTAGCTCGGAGATGCTATTTCGCATCGGCGAGAAAATTGCCGCGAATGCCGTCCTTCCTCCGGGAATAGATTCGCTGGAGACCTGCCTGGCATCGATAGATACCGCATATCACATGAATCACAGACGAGGTGATATTGGCAATTATGAATATTCATATCTGGGGGGAGAGACCGGATTAAAGAGAGCGAAAATGATTTGCCCCAATCCTTATCCTTGTGCGTTTGATAGGGGAGTAATTCAAGGTTTTTCGCAGCGATTCAAACCCGCCGGCGCTATCGACGTAATCGTACGACACGATGAATCGGGACCCTGCAGAAAAACCGGGGCTAATTCGTGCACGTATCTAATTTCTTGGATGTGAGCCAATCACTTGGGAGCTGTCGTCTAACGATTCCTGCGCCACGCACTGGAAAATACGCATTTATCGGCAAAGCTCCATAAGTGGTCATCACGTTCGGTCTGTGGCATGCCCACTCTCGGGTCATGCAATGGAGGTCCCGTCAATGCTCGTTTGTACGTTTCCCTTTTCGCCGTAATCCCGTTCACACTCATCATCATTATGCCTATCAATAAAAAACTCCTTGGCCCAGACCTGAACAAAGATTCGGAGAATGCTTGACGACTTCTTACAACATGGAACAGACTACATGCGGTAAGGAGCTTGTTGAGCTTTGTTGCTTTCCTAATATTCATCATCATTCGATAAAGACAGAGAAGTTATCCGACTGAACCGGGGACAACGGGTCGCTGCACGCAAGCATCGGCTCGAATCGGAGTTTTTTGAGCCTCAAAGGCTCTTCAGTTAAGCATGCGAGCCTATTCGGCTCAGATTCAAGTGCTCGTTTCAAGTTGAAGCTCAAAGATGGTAGTTGTAACATCTTGAGGCAATTCATTTTTTTGATGATAAAATTGTCCGAAAAGATGGCACTAGAAATGCGTTTGCTCTATCTCATGGTTTCAGCTATGCCTGGAATAGGAAAAACCTTGAGAGGAGAACGATGTGACCGAGTTCAAATCCTTTACGGCAGATGTAGAAGTGATTGGTCAGGCTATTGAGGCATTTATTGCCGGATTTCCACCTGAGCTAAGCAAGATCGGTTTGGGTGTTTTGGCTGCAAACGGGATCGATAAGTTTAGTCCAGGCGAATACTATCCTTTGCAGTCCCTGTTGAATGCAATGAAAGAAATCCAAAATAAATTTAGCTCGGAGATGCTATTTCGCATCGGCGAGAAAATTGCCGGGAATGCCGTCCTTCCTCCGGGAATAAATTCGCTGGAGGCCTGCCTGGCGTCAATAGATACCGCATATCATATGAATCACAGACGAGGTGATATTGGCAATTATG
>JBKQRG010000404.1:0-2966 GCA_052144015.1 Desulfomonilaceae bacterium | reverse complement strand
CCCATCTTCGGTCCGTTTTCCCTGGCCAACCGCGATCACTTTTCCCTGCTGGGGTTTTTCTTTCGCGGTATCCGGGAGGATTATCCCGCCTTTGGTAGTTTCCTCCAATTCAACCCTCTCCACGAGGATTCGGTCGTACAGAGGACGAAATTTCATGTTTGTGCCTCCTATTTGTTGTTTTGTTTAGAAATCATAGGTGTGCGTGCTTGTTAGCACTCATCTAATATGAGTGCCAATAATCGACGATTTTGTCAACCCCTTCGCGGCCATAGCAATCAAAAAATCACTCCCACAGCTGTTAAAAAAAGCTGAAGGCAAACTTCTTATGCATCCCTCGGGAAGTTTTCCGGTATCCTTCCTCTAAGCAAAAGAGGATTCCCCCCCTAGCGTTCGCTCTTATTTCCTTTTATTGTTAAACTTATGGGATACCCGGAAAGGGGAGAAACTTTCATGGAAACGAACATTTCCTGCCCGCATTGTGGGGGCGTTGTAACGGTTTATCGAAACCCAATTCCTACGACAGACATAATCATAACGATTGATAATGCAATCGTATTGATAAAAAGAAGAAACCCTCCTGAAGGATGGGCCCTTCCCGGCGGATTCATAGACTACGGAGAAGCAGCTGAAACAGCTGCAATGCGGGAAGCGCTTGAGGAAACATCCCTCAAGATCGAAGATCTGAAATTGTTCGGAGTGTACTCAGACCCAAAAAGAGACCCGAGATATCATACTCTCACAGTAGTTTTTACAGCCAGAGCAGAGGGTCAACCGAAAGCTTCGGACGACGCTGCCGATATCGGTTTATTTTCACGAGACAGACTGCCGTCCCATATCGCGTTCGATCATGCCAAAATTCTTGACGATTTTTTTGCCCAGCAAGAACACTTGGGGCGAAAAATATAGATCATAGGGATTCTCAAAAAATTATTCGCGGCAATGGAAGAGCATTCGGTGGCGACGTCCCGCGCAGAACGCGGGATTGCCAGTCATTCTCAATAGATAGACTGGAAGCCCATAGGCGTTAGATTAAGGGATCGCCCAAGGCAGTGTTTCGTCACCCCGGCGAAAGCCGGGGTCCAGTCCCGCGTGCCGCGGGATTGAAAACACTGGATTCCGGCTTCCGCCGGAATGACGGACCTGGAAACACCGCAGCCTTAATTTAACGGGGGGGGGTGACAACTATTTGAAATAACGAATTTAGGTTATCATAGGTTAACGTCTATGGGGGCACATGGAGCCGCTGTACGTCTTCCTTCCTCTTTGAGAGAGGAGAACGTGAGGGAAAATCCGCCACGAGCTTGGGATGATGAAGACTTTAGATAGCGCTCCGAGAAGCGCGCCCAAAATCGGTGTGCTGTTATTATGAGCTTTGAAACAGTTTAGCAGTCCACCCGAATATGAGACAAATTCCCCATTTCTGACAGGGATTGCAACTCGGTCTAATGGCAGTTATCCTGTTGTCGTATATTTTATTTCGAGGTCTTTGATGATCGGAATTTCCAAATTATATTGCGGCGCTGTGGAAGCTTCGGACCCGTTACGTTACGGGCGTCACTCCAAAGAACTACCTTCTCATCTCCTGCAGTTTTCATCGGATAAGAAGCCGGTTGTGGTGTGGAATGTCACGCGGCGTTGCAACTTGAAATGTGTGCATTGTTATTCACATTCTGAGGATTGCGTTTATCCCGATGAGCTTTCTTTAAACGAAGGCATATCGCTTATAGACGATCTCGCTGAATTCGGCTCACCGGTGGTTCTTTTTTCCGGCGGAGAACCTCTTATCCGTCGCGACATACTCGATTTGATAAAACATGCCGTGAGCAGAAAAATGCGGGCTGTATTGTCTACCAACGGGACTCTAATAACCTCGGCTGTCGCGACAAAGCTCAAGAAGATTGGGCTCTCTTACGTTGGCATAAGCTTGGATGGTTTAGAAAGTGTTCACGACGCATTTCGCGGAATACCCGGCACCTTCGGCCGAGTAATGACTGCCATCCGGAATTGCCAAGAAGTCGGCTTAAAAGTGGGATTGCGCTTCACCATAAACCGGAGAAATGTAAGTGATATTTCAGGGATCTTCGATTTGGTGGAGGAAAGGAATATTCCCAGAATCTGTTTCTATCATCTGGTCTACGCGGGCAGGGGCACGGAGCTTGTAAACGAAGACCTCGATCATGCCCAAACCAGAGATGTTGTTGATCTTATTATGGATCGGACAAAACTCCTTCACGATAGAGGGATGCCTGTGGAAGTCCTCACAGTGGACAATCACGCGGATGGTCCGTATCTCTATCTGAGGCTGACCCGCGAGAATAGAAGCAGAGCTGACGAAGTTCTCAAGCTCCTAAAGATGAACGAGGGTAACAACTCCGGCCGCGGCATCGGATGTGTTTCCTGGGATGGCGCTGTTCACGCGGATCAATTTTGGAGACACCATAGTTTCGGAAATGTGCGCAAGCGTCCATTCAGCCGGATCTGGACCGATTCATCAGACGAGTTTTTGATGAAGTTGAAAGAAAAAAAGAAATACGTGAAGGGCCGTTGCTCGCACTGTAGATGGCTGGACATCTGCGGCGGCAACTTCCGTGTTCGTGCTGAAGCTGTTTATGGAGACGTCTGGGCCCCAGATCCTGCCTGTTACCTTACAGATCAAGAAATACAATCAGCTGGATAGCTGGCATTTGGTCGCCACAAAGCTGAATCAGCATAGATGGTAAGGCCCCATTTACTCGGGCTCTAGATGTGTCATTGCGAGGCCGTAAGGCCGTGGCAATCCCCGAAGCTTTGGGAGATTGCGGTGGGACCGTCTGCGCATAACGCGGGATTGCCGGTCATTCTAATCAGAAGTTCGCGATGATTTTATTGTGAGTTGTAGTGATGTCGGGGCATTAGGGCGTTTTGGGGCCGGATATGTAGCCACTAAAGTGGTATCTTTTTGCTTGACTTCCGTTTCAGTCTGTGTA
>JBKQRG010000403.1:0-38904 GCA_052144015.1 Desulfomonilaceae bacterium | reverse complement strand
GCATGTCCTGCCTCCTTCTTTGAGACTATGTTGCGTAGTATGGCAGGCATTAGAAGAATTGCAAGCAAAAATCAATAAGTCGCGTTGTAGGGTTAGGATAATGCCTCAGCATCTATCGTCATCAGTTGGGCTAAAGTTCGGTCACAGACGGCTTTCCATTTTTGCCGCGATCTTTTCCAGTTCGTTACTTTGATCTTCCCGATATTTCCTCAGTTTCTTTCGCAGCGCAGAGTCAAATGCGGCCAAGATATGAACAGCCAGAAGTCCGGCATTTTTTGCCCCCGCGGCGCCAAGTCCCATGGTCGCCACAGGGACGCCGCCGGGCATCTGAATTGTGGAGAGAAGAGCGTCCAAACCTCCTAGCTTTGACGAATCCATAGGGACACCGATGACAGGCACAATAGTGTGAGAAGCCAGCACTCCGGCCAGATGGGCGGCCATGCCCGCGCCTGCAATTAACACCTTCCAGTCCTCTTCTTCAGCACGTCGAGCAATGCTCGCTACCTTGTCCGGAGTCCGATGCGCAGACGCGACGGTCATGAAATAAGGGATTCCAAACTGCTTCAGGATTTCTTCGGCTTCTTGCATGGTGGGAAGATCCGAATCGCTCCCCATAACGATTCCAACCTGAACTTTTTTCATGATTCCGATCTTTCCAGGAACGAATTCAATGATAACGGTCCGCAGGCGCATCGAGATACTGCGAAATTGCACCATCATAGTCGTGGGTCAGTTTAAAGACTTTTTTGGCCAAACGAAAATTGGTCGCCTCCGATACCGAGCCTCCGGAACGATTCATTTCCTCTATAACTACGCTATAATCCGCTGGGTCGGTCAGCACTGTTACGAATGGATAATTCTTCGCAGCGGCGCGTAATAGCGTAGGACCACCAATATCGATATTCTCAATTGCCTCTGCAAGTGTGCAGTCCGGTCTGGCAATTGTTTTCTCAAATGCGTACAAATTGACTGCAACTAGATCAATGGGAACTATGTTGTGCTTGTTCATAGCTTCGACGTGTTCCGGTCGCGTGCGGATGCCAAGTATGCCGCCATGTATTTTGGGATGAAGCGTTTTTACTCTTCCATCAAGCATTTCAGGGAAACCTGTAAAATCGGAAACTTCTCTGATTTTAATTCCTGCTTGGGCCAAGGTTCGCGCAGTGCCGCCAGTCGAGAGTATTTCTACCCCAAAACGAGAGAGGGCTCTTCCCAGTTCCTCAATTCCTGACTTGTCCGTCACGCTTATTAAGGCTCTTTGGATTTTCGACATAACGGTCTCCTGTCAGCGTCCTGTGAATTTGGATTTCGGGCCTATTCTGATAGGCGCCCGGCTCATTTCAGCTACCGCTTCTTTGCCTAGTACACCTTCGGGATCGGCTTTTATAACTTGCTCCAAATTTTTAAATCCTTTTTCCGGATATCCACACTTGAGCTGTATCGTGCCCAACCTAAGATGAGCCGCAAGGTAATTCGGGTCGATTTCAACGGCCTTTTGGAATGATTCCGAAGCCTTGGAATAGTCTCCTTGTCCTTCGTACACCTGGCCCAATCGGTAATGAGCCTCTTTGAATGAAGGCTCTATTGTGACAACTTTCCTATAATATTCAAGCGCCTTAGGAAAATCTTTCTTTTCTTCGAAGATATAGGCCAAATTATATACCGCGTTCACATTATCGCCTCTAAGTTGCACGGCCTTCTGATAATACTCTATGGATTTATCAATTTCTTTCTTTTTATAATATGCCAATCCTATATTGTACGCGGCCTTTTCCGGTGTGGTATACATATTATCCTTCAAACAGAATTCAAATTGCGCTATGGCGTCGTCATACAGTCCTTTTGTCAGTAAGACTGTACCAAGATTGTTACGGGCTTCAGTCAATTTGGGATCCAAATAGAGCGTTTTGTTGTACTGTTCTATGGCCTCATCGTTGAGACCTTTTTGCTGGTACGCGAGCCCTAGCGCATGCTCAATATCCGGGTTCTTACTCGAAAGCGCTTGCGCTGAAAGAAATTCCTTGATGGCCTGCGGTGTCTTGCCTTCACCCAGATAGTTGATCCCGACCTGATAGTGAACTTCAGCTGTCTTGCGGCCATCGTCGGAACTGGTAAAATCGTGCGGAACGCAGCCCAAAAGCGCCAGAAGCACCATGGATATCAGGCAAAACAAATTGTAGAAATTTCCTGCAGTTTCAGTTTTGGCCATCTTTACCATTTTCCATCCTCCTGGGAATGGGAAGAACAGACCTTTATCACATGAAATCTCTCATCGCTAAGGATGGATACCACAAACTTTTACCAAACTCAAATGAATTGCAGGGAGATAAAACTATTCTTTAATCTTAAACTTAATAAATTGGTGTGGAACTGGCAATAAAACAGGATTCTTGTTTGTCAGCCTTCAGCAAAGACACCGTGAATTATGAAAATATGAATTCCCTAACGAGTGGCACCAGAAAAGTGTCCGGATCATTTGTGGAATCCCATAATCGGCGGTCGCTCTCTTCGTCCGGCCCAATCGGTTGAAAGGCGGCCTTTTGGGATTGGAAGATTTCCCATCTGGCGTCGGAAGGTTCATTTTCTTGAGTTAACCTGGCAACTAGTCTTTCCTTTATGATATCGTCGGGCGCGATACATTCTATTATTCTAAATCGGGCTTTTGCCTCATATGCCAATTGACGTGCGAGCTTGCGATACTCATAGCTAATGAATGATGCGTCGAGAATAATAGATCTGCCCTGGGTGAGATACTGCCGGGCCTTGTTGAACAGCGCTTCATAGGTCCGCTCTGTCCCGTTGGCTGCATAAATCCCTTCGCGGTACATTTCAAATCGATGTTGGAACCGTTCCACTCCGTGTAGATCTTTGCGAATCTCATCGGATCTTAAATAATCAATACCCAGCCTTTTCCCCAGTTTTTCGGCTAAAAAACTTTTGCCGGTAGCCATTAAGCCGCACATAATGATTAATGCCGCAGGAGGAGGGGATTTTAGGTATGAGAGTGAAAGTCCAAAATAATCACGGGCTGTAGCAACTGCTGCATCACGTTCCGCATCAGAAATCTCGGATTCGTCCAATTCGAATCCTAAGACTTTGCCCCTAATAAAGGCCCGATATGATTGGTAAAACCTTACTAACTTAGGGAGCCCGGCGTCGCCGGAAGTATGCGCATACTGTTTGGCTAAATGTTTCGCGAAAGCGGGAAAACCTTGAAAATCAAGATCCATAAGGAGAAATGCTAGATCCGCGACGGTATCGCTGTAACGAAAACGGTCATTAAATTCAATGCAATCACAAAGCATAATCTGGTCGAGAATCACCACGTGATCAACATGCAAGTCGCCGTGGCAATCCCGTATAAATCCGCCTTTCATACGATCTAGAAAAAGCTCTTTATGCGAAT
Source organism: Desulfomonilaceae bacterium (assembly GCA_052144015.1). Lineage (GTDB taxonomy): Bacteria > Desulfobacterota > Desulfomonilia > Desulfomonilales > Desulfomonilaceae > DATJPW01. Next base: position 35,498 of record JBKQRG010000403.1, on the reverse strand, counting down.
CAATAAAATCCAGAGAAAGCCGCGATATTTGAGCATAGGTGTCTTCATCAATCGTGCGGCCCACAAATGGGATCACCTGATCGAAATTCTCTCTGACATTTTGATATATAACTTCAGTGGACCCGAAACTTGCAATTCCAGGACCACGAGCCGCGTTAGAATGAAAATAGGCGATCTTGTCCGCAACCTTGTCGAGGATTTCACCTGTAATCAAATCATGCTTGAGCATATGCGTCATGATCCGGTCCTCGGGAATGAGACTCATAAGGACCGCTATCTCGATTTCTTCGCCCTTTCCCGAGAGGTTCACGGCGGAACCGGTCTGGCAGATGCTCACTACTCCGAGATAAATCCCCTCTGAGAACCGGGAATTGAGTTTGACCTCCTGCTCGCAAAAGTGCCTGCGCTTCTCCAATGTAGTGAAATCAAGAAAGCCCAGGTTCAACGGCTTTTTCACTTTGTAAACGAGTTTTCCTGCGATGAACACAACAGAAATATGTGTTTGGATTACCTGCACTGACTGCGGCTGATGTGGGTAAACGGCAGGATTAGAAAGTGCCCGTATAAGAGCTTCGAGCCGTGGCATCAACAAGCGACCTCGGCCTTAGACGCTAACTGGCCGCATGCGGCAAGTATGTCTCTGCCGCGGGATCGCCTGACAATAGCCAGTACGGAACGGGACATCAGAATTTCTTGAAATCTCAAAACGCGTTCGGGGCTTGGGCTTCTGAACTCTTCTGAGACATCGTCATTCAGGGGGATCAAATTCACCTTTGTACGAATAGGATTAAGCAGTCTCACAAGCTGCCTTGCATCAGCATCGGAATCATTAAATCTATCAATTAAAACATATTCGATCGTGATTCTATCTCCACGAGCCAGTGGATAGCTCCTCAAAACTTTAAGAAGTTCGGGAATCGGATATTTCCTATTTATCGGCATAATAGCGTTTCGCTGCTCATCGGTGACAGCATTCAGACTTACGGCCAATTTGACTCTGATTGTTTTCCCCAGTTTAACGATTCCCGGAATAAGCCCCGAGGTGGAAAGAGTGAGTCGCCTCCATGAAATCCGCGGCCCATTGGGGTGAGTCAGGATCGAAATCGCACGCACCGTCTCCCCAAAATTTGCCAGGGGCTCTCCCATTCCCATAAATACGATATTGCTGATACGACTCTCGGGGACTTTTCGGCGCACAATCAAGAGCTGAGAAGCGATCTCGCCTGCGGATAAATTGCGGAAAAATCCCATTTTCGCAGTGCGGCATATGCGACAACCCATAGCGCATCCGACCTGAGTCGAAATACATAGAGTATCATGATCTTCCCCGGGAATTAGGACAGTTTCCACCCGAGAGCCATCATTAAGTTTGAGTAGGAACTTGCTTGTCGTGTCCTCGGAAATTTGAACGGTTTCCACTGCCGGATTCGAAATCCGTGCCTTCGCCGACAGCTTCTCGCGCAATTTTTTTGAAAGGTTCGTCATGCCATCGAAAGAATCAGCGAGTCCTTGATGGATCCACTTCATAATTTGAACGGCACGGTATCGTTCTTTGCCAAACTCAGAAATAAATAGCTCCAGCTCGGGCAGAGTCATCCCTACCAGATCCGGAGCCGACGAAACTAAACCAGCATGCTGGATATCTGAATTCAGCAGATCTCGATCCCGCTGAAGAAGTGGCCGATCTCGAACTTTGCGCTCTCTTCCGAGTCGGAGCCGTGGACTATGTTGTTCTGCTTGCTGTCCGCCCATCGAGCACGAATTGTCCCTTCCGCTGCCTCTTTCGGATCCGTGGCACCCATGATCTCTCGATTACGTTTTATCACCTCTTTACCCTCTAATACCATAATCACTATCGGGCCCGACATCATGAATTCCACCAGTTCGCCGAAGAACGGCCGTTCTTTATGAACATAATAGAACCCTTCAGCCTCCTTTCGGCTCAGGTTCTTCATCTTCATAGCTGCTATTCTGAAACCGGCAGTTTCAAAGATCCTGACCACTTCTCCTATTAGTCCTTTTGAAACGCCGTCAGGTTTGATTATGGACAGAGTCCTCTCCATTGCGTCCTCCTTTTCCAAGATCACATGAACGAGTTTTATGGTGACGTAAGGCCGTTCAGGTCTTCATGCTTGTTTGTTCGGTGGGATTTGCAGGCCGGAAAAATGCACACGAATTACTCCAGCCCCCAAAAGCCGAGTATTCGCCACTTGCCATCAAGACTCGTGGGAGACAAGCCTTTGCTGCAGACTTAGGCAGCCCACCACATTATGATCTGATTTCAAGAAGGACGAATTAGAATCTGCCCTTGCGAGGTCTTGCTTCGTTCACTCGCAAGGTACGTCCCATGAAATCCTTCGAATCCAATTCTTCAATTGCTTTTAGTCCCTCTTCGCGTTCGCTCATTTCCACGAATCCAAAGCCTTTGGAACGTCCGGTGGCCCTATCCACGATGATTTTGGCCTGCTCGACCCGACCATACTGTTCGAAGAGCTCTTTGAGCTGATCTTCACTGGTCTGGAACGGGACGTTTCCAACGTAGATATTAATGGCTTCCACTTCGGAACTCCTTTCGTACAAGAAAACCCTTGCGGGTATGCCGGCGAACTTCGGCACTGGGACTTAAAGCTCTCGGCAAAATACGCAGAAATAACATGCAGATCCAACGAAAAGTGAGTTCGTGCTTCTGCGTCTCTGAATCCCGGCTAACGTCCTCACGCTTGATCTCGAATATTTGCAAGTCCCGCGGTTTGTTATAACAAAAAGATAATAGTTGTAAAGAGTTTTATGCGTTTGTTGTGCTAAGTTGAATTTCTTTTGGGAATAATATATACGACTCGCACACGGTTCCATATTAGGGAGTATTCATGACTGTTTTGCGTCATCAATTGATTCTGGTGTTTACATGTTCATTTGCTGCGGCTTCAGTTCTTCTGAATTCAGCATGGGCAGATATAAAGCTACCCAAACCGAGTTTCACCGGGAACATGTCAGTAGAAGCTGCAATGGTGGGCAAAAGAACGGCGCGAAATTTCAGCCCTACTCCGGTTAGTTTGGGTCAGGTGTCTCAGCTTCTTTGGTCTGCCAACGGCAATCTCGCCTACGATGCGGTTTCAGGGGCAACAACCAAGGTTGTTCCTTCCGCTGGCGGATTGTATCCGCTAGAGATCTTTCTGCTTTGCGGAAAAGATACGGTTACTGGCCTCCCGGAAGGCGTGTATCAGTATAAACCGGCTACAAACAGCCTGGAAACAATTACTTCGGGAGACAGAAGGGATTCGCTGGCTCAGGCTGCCCTCGGCCAGATGTGGTTGGCTCGCGCTCCGGCAATAATCGTTATTGCCGCGGCTTTTGAGCGAACAACATCGAGGTACGGCAATCGAGGTACCCAGTATGTATTTATGGAAGCGGGAAATTCAAATCAGAACCTTTGTCTTCAGGCTGCGGCCCTCGAACTGCGGGCCGGCACAGTAGGCGCGTTTCATGATACTGCTGTGGCAGAGGCAATCAAACTGCCCCAAAGCATAAGTCCTCTCCTTATCGTGGCTTTGGGTCAATGATGGTCAAAATTAACCGATCTCGTTGCTTGTAAGAACAGGCTGTTTATTCTTGACACAATCGTGAATTGTCGCTACCCTGCGGTGTCTAACTCGTGTTTTCCCCCTGAAATGTATATTTACGAAGGAGGTTAGGTGGATGGACTATGTGGTTATCGTGGCCCTAATATGTGGGGCACTAGGCGTTGCCTATAGCCTAATAACCGCAGGTTGGGTTTTCAAGCAGGACGCGGGCAACGCGCGTATGCAGGAGATCTCCAGCTACGTGGCCGAGGGCGCTATGGCGTACCTGACACGCCAATACAAGGTCGTGGCCATGATTGCGGTTATTCTTGTCATTATCCTCTTGCTAACACTAGGCCTAATACCCGCTATCGGATTTATCATTGGCCTTGTCGGCTCAGGGCTAGCCGGCTTTATTGGGATGAAAGTCTCAGTAAACGCAAATGTGCGTGTAGCCGCAGCTGCCGGTAAGAGTCTGCCTGATGCGATGGATGTGGCATTTAAGGGCGGATCCGTTACCGGCATAGTGGTGACGGGCCTAGCACTTTTGGGCGTGGCCGGATTTTTCCTCATTGCAAAGGCCTACAATCCTGATCCTAAGGCCATCTTCAGCGCCTTGGTCGCGCTCGGGTTCGGAAGCTCACTGATGAGCGTGTTTGCCCGCGTGGGTGGCGGCATCTATACCAAGGCAGCGGACGTGGGGGCCGACCTTGTCGGGAAAGTTGAAGCCGATTTGCCTGAGGACGATCCCCGAAACGCAGGCGTTATCGCTGATAACGTTGGTGACAATGTGGGCGATTGCGCTGGTATGGCTGCCGACTTGTATGAGACGTATACAGTCACCATCGTAGCGGCCATGCTCCTTGGTAAGACCATTTACAGTATGAGTTCCCCGGCCTTCTTTATGCCTCTTCTCATCGGCGGCGCCGCAATTATTGCTTCCATTATCGGAACCTTTTTTGTCAAGCTGAGCAGGACCACTCCTGAGAAGGACCTGTACATAATGGGATCGCTTTACAAGGGCTTAGCCGTGGCCGGCGTTTTGGCCGCAATCTTCTTCGGCTTTGTTGCCGTTTATTTGCCCCTCGGCGCGCCCGGTCATGTTCCGGCAGGGGAAACGGCCTACGCAATACCTGCTTTCAGCATCTTTCTTATGGCAGTTCTGGGTCTAGTGCTGACCGGCCTCATAGTAGTTATCACCGAGTATTTCACAGGCATGTACGGTCCGGTAAAGTATGTTGCGCAAGCCAGTACAACCGGACATGGAACGAACATCATTGCGGGACTTGCTATCAGCATGATCTCTACCGTGCTCCCTGTGATTGTGTTGGCTATCTCCATATTGATTGCTTACGGACTGGGAGGAGGCTTCTCGGGAAGCGCATCCACAGGTCTATATGGCATTGCCGTGACAGTGGTCTCGATGTTGTCCATGACAGGTATGGTAGTAGCGATCGACTCTTACGGTCCGATTACGGATAATGCAGGCGGAATAGCCGAAATGGCTGACCTGCCGGAGGAAGTCCGTAATAGAACCGACCCATTGGATGCGGTGGGTAACACTACCAAAGCTGTCACAAAGGGTTACGCAATCGGTTCCGCCGCGCTAGCTGCCCTGGTACTTTTTGCCGAATACACCCGGGCTATCGAGGAACTTGGCGGTCAGCTATCCATATCTCTAGTCAATCCGAAAATTTTGGTAGGCTTGCTGATCGGCGGGATCATTCCTTATTTCTTTGCAGCGCTTTGTATGTTAGCTGTGGGTAAGGCCGCGGGTTCGATTGTGGATGAAGTCCGTCGGCAGTTCCGTGAGATCAAAGGCTTGAGGGAAGGAGTTGCCGGTGTCAAAGCAGAGTATGGCAAATGCGTTGACCTGGTGACCGCTGCGGCCCAAAAGCAAATGATTCTACCGTCTCTACTGCCTGTCGTCATCCCCTTGATCGTAGCGTTCTTACCCGGTTTGGGCAAGGATGCTCTTGGCGGTGTTCTCATCGGCAGCATAGTGGTGGGACTCTTCCTGGCTATTGCTATGACCACCGGTGGCGCCACTTGGGACAATGCAAAGAAATACATTGAAGACGGTAACCTCGGCGGGAAAGGTAGTGAAGCCCATAAGGCAGCAGTTACTGGCGATACTGTCGGTGACCCGTACAAGGATACAGCCGGTCCTGCCCTGAACCCGGTCATCAAAGTGGTTAATATGGTCGCACTTCTTCTAGTGCCATTTATTCTGAGCTGAAATAAGTCTCGGTTGGTCGGGATGCTCTCGATCCGCCCTTCCGGTTTACGGCAAGGACCCCGAATTCAATATGGAATTCGGGGTCTTATCATTTCCAGCGTTCTATTCATGGATTCAGGTCATAAGCAAAGACAACGCTGCGAGGACCGCCGAAAGCAAAAAATGGGCTTGGTTTTAATAGAATAATTATCAAAGACTGTGTTAGTTCATTTTTCAGATCGCCGATCCTGAAGTCGGAAATGATCCCTGGACTTGTGATAGTCTTCCATTTTTCTACAAGATGGCCCATATCCCAGACTAGGGCTTGAATACTGCTGCCACCACTGCCCTGCTTGATTAGAAGCAACTCGTTTTGGCCGTCTCCATCAGTATCAGCAATACAAATCCTTCCGGGAAATATTATCTCTCCGAATCCCTTTTTTGTAGGTATTCGGACACGGCGTTCCAATCCGTAGATCCGATCCGGCACGTGGGATATCAAACGATTTTCGGCGTCAAAGACCATTAAGCGCTGATCTTGATTCAACACAATTTTCAAAAATTCCTTAGTTTTGCCGAATTCTCCTGCCGCGTAACTTAGTAACAAAGTCCCTGGAGGTAACGAAGCAGTTCCCGATGGTACGGCATCACCATTCTGGAATTTAAAGCGCACCATTTCGCCATCGAACATGTCCTCTGCATCGGTTCTCTGGCCCAACAGCACCTTCCTTCCACCAGGCCTTTCGGTCACAGCGCCTAAGATAATGTTAGGGAATTTCTGAGTCACTTCGAATTTTCGGTTTTTGTACCTCATCACAGCTGACTCCACACCATTCGGAGTCAGATAGCAGACTATAACCTCGGCAATTCCGTCTCCGTCCAGGTCTTCCACGTCCACGCTGATGTACCGAACCGGGGCCTGAGAGAACTGTGACAGAGTCTTCAGGCTTCCCGCTTCAAATCGACTGATAGTGACTCCCGTTTCTTCCAGAAAAACCACGTCGTTTTTTTTGTCGCCTTCCAGATCCCCTATACCCACCGCCCACAGCTCTGCAGATATATCCGGGCTTCGCCACGGACCGGCACTGCGAGGAAGCGATACCAAGTTCTGAAGGCGGTCCGGTTGGCCTACTCCGCTTCCGCCCGGTCCAGACGGTTCAGCTCTGTAAAGCGGCAGCGGAGGAGCGCCGTGGAGACGCTTGCTTATGGACGCAACGAACAATTGCAGGATACCTGGAAGCCCATGAATATTCTCAACTTTCATATTGGTCGAGACAATTTCTCGACCTGTGACGAGATCCCACACTACGCCCCTCATATGAAACTGGGAGTCTTCATAGGAAAGAAACCCATAAACCACTAGGTCGGCATTGATCTTAGCCGCCATTGAACGTGCTTCTTGATCATTTTCAGGAGCGGGCTTTCCATCCAGTGTCTCATCCGTCACCTTCTGAGATTCACCGACATAACCTTCCTTAACCAAATCAATGACGGACCGTATCCTCTTGTTTACGTGATCACTGAAATTCTGAAGCTCTTTTTCGCTCTCGCCTGGAGCGACGTGAAAAGGGAAGACAAGTATCTTTTTCGGTTGGGAATCTGCGTGGCCACAAGTAGAAATACCGGCAATAATCGCCAAGACAGATATCACTACAGAGGTTAAAATCAGGACGGGTTTGATTTTGAATCGAAGAATCATGATAGCCTTGCGCCAACCCTTTAAAAAAAAACCAACTGGCATTTAGCAGTTGGCGTAGGAGGAACAGATTCTTTTCTTGCCAGATAATAGAGCAAATCCTATGCCAATTCTCCCACAGGTCACATTTTTTCAATAAAGGGTAATTCTAACAACTACTTGAGCCAGCTCTTTGCTTAAACTCCATACCAGGCGATCACCCGAATTTGTTCAAATTTTGGAACACTCCCCAGTTCAAAACTGTATGTCTAAGAAAAAACTGCCTTTTATAGGGCGTATAAATTTTAGGCTGAGTGCCGAAAATTTGAACATAACTATCTGAAGTACATTCTCCTGACGAATTCGAAATTGTTACGCACTTTCTCGGCGCCTTGAATAGCAGGCCCATGGCCGGGAACAAGTAATTCCACAGAAAGCTTTGATAAATGTTCCACACTTTCTTTTAACGCTTGCGAATCTCCTCCCGGAAAATCGGATCTTCCCACCGATTGCATGAAAACTATATCACCTGAGATCAAAACCTTATGTCGTGGCCAATAGACGGACAGGCCTCCCGGCGTATGTCCTGGTGTGAGAATGATTTGGAATTCATGGCGGCCTATTATGAGATCCCCCTCCTTTAGATAAAAATCCACGCGATAATCGGCTAATGTTCCCTGGCCGACGTAGCCCCCGTGTCCCATTTCATCGATATATTTTTGCTCCCGCTGAGAAAGCGCGATTTTTACAGCTGGATCATTGAAAGCGAGGGTACCCCCGAAATGGTCTGGGTGCGCGTGAGTGCTAATGATTAGCCTAATTTTGCCGGGATCAACTCCGTCAGCGCGCATTCTGCTGAAAAGGTCCTGGAGTCTTGACTTGATTCCCGGATCGATTAGCACCGGGACCTTGCCGTCTATGAAAACGGTGTTGCAGTTGTTTTCGCGAGGATCGTTCCAGAGATATACATAAAATTGGTCAGCAACTTTCATGATTCCCCTACTTTCGCTCGCAGTCTCTACAAATGAGACGTCCCTCTCTTTTTATCAGGCGGCTGACCACCGTAGCTTCTCCACAAGAGTCGCAATCTCTAGTGGCAACAATCTGGGCATGAGGAGGCATTTCCATGTGAACCTTACGTATTTCAAAATACCTGTCGGGGTTTGATGAGATTAATTCGATGATACCTTGCTCCCGAAGTTTTTCCCATAGCTCCCTCTCCGAGTTATTAGCTTCTCCTGTATCGATTCTTCTCTTTAAAGCATGACGCTCCTCGTTCCGGGGCAGTGGTTTAAATGAGAGTCGCACCGCGTCGCCGGAGTTTCTGTCCAGGAATGTGAAAACCTGCTTACCCCAATCCCGAAAGATCAGATTTCCTTTACCAAACGTACAACCCAGCAGTACTTGAACGGCATCAACCGCACAGGAATCGTTTTCGACTAATGCCAGAATTTCTTCATCCTTCGCGGTGGACAACCCGAGCAATCTGGAAGCGGCCTTTACCGCGGCGTACCCAATTGCCAAGCCCGGACAAATATGTCCGTGAAAGCGCACACATTCGCGAAAATCTTCTGGAAGATCATCGGAATTAATGACCATATACTTTCTTCCTGAGTTTTGATCTGATTCAGTATCAGCGGCGCGAATGCTGACCTGACCTGCAGAATTTGTGCTGATACTACTAAATGTCCGTTGTTGCACGATCCTGCAGTGACACCCAAACGAATGATTTCGCGCCTATGGTGATAAAATGGGGGAAGATGTTGATACTTGTCACTAAGCTATTTCGTTCATGACGGTAAACGCATCTATTTCCCGATTTTATTAAGCCTAAACACATGGGGCTTTGCTTTCCTCTTTATGATCCAACTGCCATTCCTCTATTAATTCAGCAAAGTGCTTCAAAATTCTTGCTGTCGCTCCCCAAATATTGTGACCTTCCCAATCGTAGGAAATAATTTCCACCGGTTCACCTCTGAAAATCCATGTGGCCTCCGATCGATACCCCGGATCGAAAAACACGTCCAATGGTACACTTATCAGTCCGGCAATCTCGCGGATGCTAGGGACAAATTCGTATGGGTGTGGAATAGCTCCTACGAATGGGACAACCCGAAAGTTAGTAGCCACGGTATAAAAATCATCCAGTTCTCCTATAATCCTGACGTGCTCTGGAGGTAAACCTATTTCTTCTGCTGTTTCTCTGAGAGCGCAGTGTAGCAGATTCGGATCTGAAGGATCGAGCTTTCCCCCCGGGAACGAGATCTCGCCTCTATGATGCTCCACTAGTTCCGATCTCTTGGTTAATAAGACATGCCGGCGCCCATCTTTTGCAAAGAGAGGAACCAATACAGCGGCTGTCACAGTTCCATTTGACGCAAGAATTCTTTTCTGTCTGGAACTCAATATTCGGGCTAGTTTTTCTTCAAAACAGGGGAGATCCCATAATGGTTTTTCGTCATAGTTGCTTTTTTTCATGTTCAATTCTGAAAAATCAAGTTTCGAAACTTTACTCAGCGAATTTCCAGTTCCAATCAAGCTCCCATAGCATCACTGAGCCATCTACTGATGCGCTTATTATGAATCTGCCATTTGACGAGAACTCAACCGCGCTTATCTCTCGTCCGTGCCCCTGGAATTCCCTTTGGCATATGCCCGTTTCGACACTCCATATCCGAAGTATCGCATCATTACCTCCTGTCACTAAAAATTTCTGATCGGGAGAAAATGCTCCGGCACGTATGTCTGTTTCATTAATTTCCAAGGTTTGTATGCACTGTCCTTTCTTTAAGTCCCATATACGCGCAGTTCCATCCGTCGAGCAGGTCAACAAAAGATCTCCCTTGGGTGACACTCGAAGGGCCATTATTCTGTCCTTATGACCCCGAAGATCTCGAAGCACTCTGGCTGTATCAACGTCCCACATTTTGACAACGCCATCAAAGCCGGCGGAAACAATGTGATCGCTGCCCTTTAAACAATCAACGGCCGTAATTTTGTCATCATGACCTTTCAGAGTTTTCACACAAGAACCATCAGAAAGGCGCCACACACGAATGGTATTATCCCAAGAACCCGAGATCACGAGATTCCCGTCTTGGAAATACGCTACTGAGCTGACGCTTTCCAAATGCCCCCTCAGGGCAAGTAGATTCTTTCCCGTGTATAAATCCCATAGCCGAACAGTTCGATCATCTCCACCGGAAATGGCTTCACGACCGTTTGAAGAGAATCGGACAGACGTAACAAGATTGGTATGGCCTTTTAAAATTTTGAGACAATCACAAGTTTTTGTGCTCCACATTCTTAGAGTATGATCGCCATGAGCTGACAAGAAGTGAATTGCCGAAGGCGAGAAGGACACGTCCATAATCGCGGATTTTGTATCAAGTGCCTTGCTCTGCCAGCCGCCATGCAGAGATATGCGGCTACCACGATCTTTCATTCTCAGGATTAAATCCAGCACGGTTTCCGAGCGCTCGTAACCGGGAAGTGTCTGACAATCCCGTAACATTGAATAGGCCGAAGCAAATGCGCCTTTTTTCATTGCCTTCTGGGCCATTTCCACCATTGCTTTGAATTTTCGATCCGATTTCATTTGCTTAGTGACCGGTCTGATGGTGGAGAGCGCCAAAGTGGGTATCATGGGCTGTCCGCCGACGTCCCAAATTCTGATTGCCATGTCGCGACCACCGGCCAGGAGTCGTTCCCCGTCGCGCGTGAAAGTAAGGGAAGTTATTTCGCCCTCAAATGCAGAGAAAGTCCTCAATACTATTCCACTTGCGGTATTCCATAATTTTATTAAAGCCTTTTGATCGTAGCTTGCCGCCAACTCTCCGGTGCAATTCAGAGCTATCGCCGAGATCTGCTCATTATGTGCACGAAAAGTAGACAAAACGCTACCGGAAACACCATCCCAGGCAAACACTTGCTTGTCACGGCCGCAAGTCAGTGCCCGGGTTCCATCCAACGATACCGCCATGGCAGTAATTATTTCCCGATGGCCAGGTTCGAAGCTGATAGACGAAGAGTCGGACAATCGTATTTTTCGAATTAATTTATCCATTCCTGCAATCAGGATTTCGGGCTCGGAAGATGCGGTGTATACCGGGGCTGATGCTGTATGTGCCGGAATTTTGTACGTGACCTGTGCCCTGAACTCGCCCGGATCCCATAAACGAGCTATTCCTCGCTGTTCTACGGTCAAAATTCGGCTGCTATCCGGCGAAAATGCTATACAACTCAAGGGTCCTTCATGCGCCAGGGACTTGCCTGTGAAACGGCCAAGCTCCAAGTCCAGCATTTTAACCGCCGGACTGCTCTGGGCCGAAGCTATGGCTACTAAATGTTCATCAGGGGAGACTCGCAGTAGGATCGGTGGCTCACCAAGCAGCGGAATGGTTTGAATTAGTTCACCAGACGGGACGTCCCAAATCTTTAGCGTTCTATCACGGGCCCCGCTTATGATCCGATTGGATTGGGGAAAATTACAGATTGCCGTAATCCAGCCGGCATGGCCTTTCATCACTCCTGTTTCCGAAACGCCCGTAAAGCGGAATGCCCGAGTAATCTGATCCGGAGTCCAAGTGGCGAATTCCGAACCCTTCCGAAATTCCCGTGCGCGGTCCGAGGCCTCTTTGCTTCTGCCTTGTCTCACTAGACATGCAATTAACCAGCAAAGCGCTTCTTCATCGTTCGGGAATTCCGTGAGATAAATTTCCAGACGATTGATGGCTTCGGGATCACGTCCGGAACCGCTCAAAGCTATCGCATATGTCTTGAGCCATTCGTCGGTAAAATCATCGGACGAGAGTGACAACTCACATGCTTGTAAAGCGCGGTTCGTGTCTCCCAATCTCAAGAGACATCGCCCCAAGAGATTGGCGCCTCTACCCACGTACTCCGGTGTTTTTGCCACCTCTTCCAGCTTTATGACTAGTTCATAGTCCGGATTTCCTGTCTTGGACCACTCCAGTAGGCCGGTGTTGTACACTGCCTCCGGGTGGTGCGGATCTGATTGGAGAGCTTTCCTCAGGGCGTGCTCAGCTTCTTGCTCATGGTTCAAGTCCAGGAGTGACACCGCTCTGTTATTGAGCGCGTCAGCCAAAAGTTTAACCTCATCAGGTGGTTCCCTAGAAAACTTCTTGCCGGTCAACTCCTCGTAGACAGCCGCCAGCTCCGCCCGGACTTGACGAAAAGATGTATACCGATTTTCCGCCTTTTTCTGCAGGCATTTAAGAATTATTTTTTCAATACCTTTCGGTATATCCGGCCTCAAAGAACTCGGGGTTGGCGGAGGAGTTTTTACGTGAGCGTAGGCCAGTTTGACTCGCCTATCTCCAGCCTTCACAGAAAATGGCTTAGTACCACAGCAGATTTCAAATAACATAACACCAAACCCGTAAACATCTGCCTGTGGACCAATCGGTGAACCCGCTATCCACATTTCCGGGGCCATATAACCGGGAGTTCCCATTCCCGCCGCAGTAACCCCGGACGGCACGGCGATCACCCCCGATTCCACCATGGGACTATGGGCGTCATTGCCAGCGACGACCGCCGATCGTTTAGTCAAACCGAAATCGGTGACTTTTAGAATGCCATCCTTTGTCATCAGACAGTTGCCCGGTTTGACATCCCGGTGAACCAGACCTTTGGAATGGGCATGATGCAGGCCATCACATGCCTGAACCATCAGATCAATGATTAGATCCCATTCAGGAGGATGATGCCGCGCCAGCCACGTTGTTAATGATCCTCCATCCACGTACTCTATAAAAATTCGAGGGCTCTCCATGATGTTCCGAACATAATAACAGGCTGCAATATTAGGATGAAATCCGATGTCGATCCATATTTCGGCCTCTTTCAGAAACAGAGCGCGATCTTCCTCGTTTTGTCTGAGTCGTTCCAGCAGGGACTTTACAGCCATTATTGTGTTCAATCGCCTGTGACGCACCAAGTACACAGCTCCCATTCCGCCATATTTCACATCGAGGACCTCGTATAAATTCTCGACTGAATCCCCTATATTCCATTCCTGTTCCAAGGGATGGCGCGCATCGAGACCAGGCGGACCCGCGGAAACCGCTGTAGCTTTGTATTTTTCCGCGGGTTGTATCTCCACCGAGAATCCGAAGGATTTCACAGTATTGATCACTTCATCCAATTTCGGATGTTGTCTTGTTATTATTATGATGTTCTTATTCTGTGAGACTCGGTCTTTTACTTTTTCTAAAGGGACCTTGGTAATCCGCGAAAACCTGACGAGATCATCGTGGGAAATACTCGCAGCCGTCTTCGGAGGAACAATTTTTAAAGCAATCTTGTTATCGGACATTTTTATAATAATTTTACAAGAGACAGTATCAATTTGTCATCCCTTGCATTAATCTTTTCAATGCGAACCATCGCCTTGTCGTACGGAGCCAAGGATAAATTGTTCGGAGTATGCAAAGCGGCATTGAAAAAAAATCGGGTCAACTGAACCAGATGAAACGTCGGAAACCGTTGCAAGACAACAGCTTCCCATTCCTCATGTCTTCGCTGCTCGAGGTATTTCAACAAAAAATATCGTTGGCGCTGTCGCTCCATTAATGTAGCCCGTTCGAGCGGATAAGATATTTGCTCGAGTATGGTCTCCAGCTCATTTGGATTTAATAATGGAGAACCTGATTTCAACACCGACTTGAGCTGTCTCTGCACGATAAGGTCGACATATCTTCTTAAAGGTGATGTTGCCGTCGTGTATGCGGTCAGTCCCAGAGTGGAATGAGAACTCGGCTCGGTGCCAATATCACCTCTTGCCAAAGCCTTTTTACCACGATAAGAGGCGACCGGATCGTATTCATCTCCTAAAATTATTTTTTCCAGAGGAGGCGGTTGAGAGCGAAAAAGACTCGGAATTCCACGCTCCTGCAAAAACTGCGCGAATAATCTGTTCGCCTGGATCATCATTTCCGACACAAGCACCTGAGATGGGGATTCCCTCTCACGGGTGCTAATTTCTATTCTTTTATCTTCAGTAACGTGTACCGAAAGTTCCGGATCTTTGAAGATCAAAGCGCCTTTGGCGATTCGTTCTTTTCTAAAAGCGACGGCGGCGCGCAACAGTGCTGCTTCCGTGGAATTCATATCGAGAATATTCTTATCTGCACTTTCGTACGAAAGTCTCTGTTGGACCCGAACATTTGATTCGTAAATTGTATAATCTTTTAACCTGGAATCTGAATCGAGCCGCATTGAAACAGTCAGGGCAGACCGGATTTCTCCCGCTTTGAGACTTGCTGCCTTCTCGGAGAGGACGGGTGGAATCATTGGAATGGTCCTTTCCGGCAGGTATATTGACGTGGCCCGGCGTCGAACTTCGCGGTCCAGCAACGTGTCATGATCAATATAGGATGCAATGTCCGTTATGTGAACTCCGATTATGGTTTCGCCGTTTTCATAATGCAAAGAAAGAGCGTCATCTAGATCTCGCGTGGTCACAGCGTCAATCGTAATGACATTTTCTTCGATGAGTTTCTTATTTATGATCGTCGTTGTTTTATTCGCGCTATTCAAAGCCTGGGCTTCGGCTTCCGGGGAAAATTCAATCGGAATGTCTTCGGTTCGCAATGCAATGTTTTCGTCTTCCGACCAGATCCCTAATCTCACTAGAACTCGAAAGGGATCCATGCCCTGCGGCAGACCTGCTCGCGAGAATATCTCCTTAACAGGTTTCAGGCCGATCCATTCTGCGCCTTCTCCTGCTGCTTGTTCGAGCATTTTTACAAAACCTTCGGGAGCTGAATCAGCTATCAAATTTTCGCCATTTCTTAATTGAACGAGAAATTCAGCCGATTTGGCCATGAAATTAGCTCTCTCTCGTTCTTTTTCTCTTTGGTTTAGAGCCTGTTGAACACGGTCCGGAGTGGGTACTTCTATCCTATCCGTCAGAATCTTAAAATAAATTCTGTCATCCTGAATCGCCCTGAGCAGTGATGGAGCGCTATTTACATCCTGCTTCCGACCGAACACCAGCTCAGAAAGGTCTTCTATGCTCACAGAACCTGTTTCCGGACCTACCACTTCCCAAAGCTCGCGTAAATCGATCTGATTCTTCAGCTCTTCCCTTAGACGGGATAATTCTTTAAGCCGAGCAACCTGCTGATTTCTGTCCCCAGTGAAAGGAAAATCCGGATCATAGGTCGAAATTAAAATTCTGCTTACGGATATATTCGCATCTTTGCCTTGCTCAGTCAGAATTCTCAGTCGTCTGTCGTCCGTTTCCAGAATCAGTCCGGAAGCAATTTTGCGACTGTCATAATAATCAACGACTTGGTTTTTTCGAAAACGCATAAATCACCGTTCGAATCTCAGGAGCAACTCACCACTCTGATTGGAGCATAGGGCAACCAACCAACTCTTTATCGATAAATCTTGCCCTCTCCTAGCAGGATATTTCGTAGCATACGGATCTTTTCGCTGAAACTCGCCAGTTGTAATTGTTTTCAGTAGAAAAATAGATCTCCTGCTCATAAAATAACAATTACGGACAACTCCCGCATATAATTTAACAGTCTCATACTTTTTGAGCCACAGTTTTTTAGGTGGAAAGCTGGTCCAGCTGAATTGAATCAATCAATTAAATGAGATTATAGTTACCTGAATAGGAACTTATATGATAACTAAAGATACAAGTACTAACATTGCTTGATGCATAAATTCCGGGTTAAAACAGGTCTTAATTCTTGAGGACGCGTATCCAGAAAATTTTCAGGGAGGGTATAGAACTCAGGCAGAGTTTTTTGGAAAAAAATTTGGACGTTCTTCAAGATACGATCCTGGATATTGCCGAAACAATACGGGCCGGGAAAAAAATACTCTTTTTCGGAAACGGGGGGTCCGCTGCTGATGCCCAGCATTTTGCAGCCGAATTCGTGAATCGCTATATGATCGACAGACCTCCTCTGGCAGCGATTGCCTTGACCACCGACACCTCCATATTAACTGCAATTTCCAACGACTTCAGCTACGATGAAATTTTTGAAAAACAAGTCAAAGCTCTTGGCGTAAACGGGGATGCGGCCATAGGGATAAGCACGTCAGGAACTTCGCGAAATGTGCTTAGAGGGTTAGAGACGGCCCAAAACAAAGGTTTACTAACAATCGGTATCGGGGGGCCTGAGAACAGTCCGATGAAATCAGTTTGCCGACATTATCTTTCCGTGGAAGGTTCGTCCACCCCCCGTGTACAGGAAGTTCATCTCGTAATCGGCCACATTATTGTGGAGTTAGTGGATCAAACACTTTTTCAGGGTCTGGGCTCGAGTGAAATTGCAAATAGCATAACCGATGATTAAATGCATCCGTGGTGAGTTGTTTCTGAAAGTACAAATAGGGCGCGCTTCAAGAATTCGGATGAACCATGAATGATCAAATTCGTCCACCGGCAAACGTAACAGCAGATGTTCAGGTGCCATTCAGTTTCACTGTAATGCTGGGTGAAGATCCGTCTCGAAGATCTCACCCTCAAAAAACTGTTACTAGGTCGTTGAGCCTGATGGGGCTTGTTTTCGAATCGCCAACAATGGAGCCGGAAGGATTCCACCTGTCATTCACGCCGACGAGCTTCAGTCAAAACCTTTTGGAAATCACTTTGAATTTGGGCAAAAAGTTCCCGCCGATAGAGGTGCTCGGACAGGTGGACTGGAATGAGAAGCGTTCGACGGTACAAGGCCATTCTTTTCTGATCGGCGTCAGTTTTATTGATTTGCAACCCGATGCTTTGGTGGTTTTGAGACAATTTCTTCAAACCGCCCCATGAGGTCTCCATATTTTTGTGTGCCATGTTGGAGAATTTGAATGGAAAGTGAATTTTTCGGCTTCAATGTTTCTGATGTTTTAGTCGGCATTTTGAGGCTGATGAAACAAAAAGGCATATTAGAAGAACACGAAATCCTGGACATTCTTTGGGAGGCCAAGGGGGCACAGTTTCCATGGACCAAAGAAGACATTAAGGACTTGCTCAAATTATGACAACGGATCTGTTTGTTGCTCATAGAGGCTGCGTCTCCGGGCATTGATTAGGCCAAAACGTCCATATGTATTTGTATCGGTTAAGGCATTTGAAATCACCGGGGAGATTCCCTGGATTAAACTAAAGGTAGGATTTTGTTATGACCGATCTCAAGCAAGAGCTTCGTTTAAAATTGGAGGATCTCACCTGGACACCGCCGCCAGAGGGGATAATCAGTAGTACCACAGCGGAAATTGAGCCCCAAGAAGAGATTATCGGCCAAGACAGAGCGGTCAAAGCAATAAGACGCGGCCTGGCCATGAAGAATTACGGATATAATGTGTATGTCGCGGGAACAAATGGGACCGGTCGTACCGCGACCGTTTTGAAACTTCTTCAAGAATTCAACACTGAAGGACCTATTCCGCCGGATCTTTGTTACGTTAATAATTTCAAAGATCCGGACCAGCCACGGCTGCTTGCCTTTCAGGCAGGCCGAGGAATGTCTTTTAGGCAGCGAATTGACGACTTAATAGGATCTCTGAAAAAGAAAATACCGGCTGTTTTCGAGAGTGAAGAATTCCAGGCGGCTCGAAATGAAATTATCAATCGTCATATGGGCGCACAAAAGGCGCTGTTCAAGAATTTTGAAAATAAGGTCACCGCAGAGAATTTTATGATGGTGCAGGTTCAAGTAGGGCCGTTTACGCGACCTGACTTGGCTCCCGTCGTGGTAGGAAACCCCAGGAAAATGGAAGAACTTGAAGCCCTGGTTGAAGAAGGTAAATTCAATGCGGATGAACTGGAAAGACTCAAAGCCAAACATAAAGAACTCTCTCAAGAGATGGAAAAGATTTTTAAAGCAGCCA
Source organism: Desulfomonilaceae bacterium (assembly GCA_052144015.1). Lineage (GTDB taxonomy): Bacteria > Desulfobacterota > Desulfomonilia > Desulfomonilales > Desulfomonilaceae > DATJPW01. Next base: position 17,176 of record JBKQRG010000403.1, on the reverse strand, counting down.
GGGATATCGACAAAACAATACAGGAAGACCTGGAGAAATTAGCCAAAGAGTGGGTAACCCCCCTCGTCAAAGACATAATGAACCCAGTCCGCGAGGAGTTTCAGGCAGAGGCTGTTAGAATATACCTGGATGAAATGGAAACGGATGTCCTGAATCATCTGGAGCGATTCCGGCCGAGACTGATGGCTCAACAAGGTCCGGGAGAAGCTGCGGCGCAGCCTGTGCTGGTTCCTCCGGATCCCGGCCAGCTGAGAGATTATGAGGTCAATCTTCTCGTCGATAACTCCGAAACGAAAAAACCACCAGTGGTTTTCGAGACAACCCCCACGTACCGAAATCTTTTCGGGACTGTCGAGCGAGTCATGGACAGGCAAGGATTTTGGTTTTCCGGGTTTTCACAGATAAAAGCCGGCAGTCTGTTAAAGGCTAATGGCGGGTACCTTGTGCTCAATGCCCGTGACGTGCTCCAGGAAGTTGGAGTATATCCGGCACTAAAACGAAGTCTGCGCAACCGCGTATTGGATATCCAATCAGACCCATATAGTTTTCTGTTCACCACTGCCTTGAAACCCGAAAAAATCCCGATCAAGATCAGGGTCGTCATGATTGGGGACGCTGAAATCTATGACCTTCTTCATTGGTACGATGAAGACTTCCGAAAAATTTTCAAAATCAAGGCCGATTTTGATCACAACATGCCGAACACCACCAACAATATGACTAAGCTGGCCGGCTTTGTAGCTCGTATCTGTAAAGAAGAAGATCTTCTCCCGTGTGATGCTTCCGGGATGGGTGCTATCGCGAAACTGTCGATTCGTTGGGGAGGGAGAAAAAAGAAAGTTACCGCTCAGTTTGATCGTATCGCAGATTTGATCAGGGAAGCGGATATCGGGGCCAGAGAGGCCAATTCCAACACAATATCAAGAACTCATGTCGACCAGGCCGATCTGGACCGTATCGAACGCGTCAGCATGATCGAAGACAAAATACATGAATTCATTCAGGACGACATTCTCATGATTGACGTAACCGGGGAGAGAGTCGGCCAAATCAATGGATTAAGCGTATATTCACTTCCCGAGTTCTCTTTCGGCCGACCATCCAGGATTACCGTCAAAACCAGCATGGGAAAACTTGGGATAATCAATATTGAAAGAGAAGCCGAACTGTCTGGGCACACTTATAACAAAGGAGTGTTGATCCTTTCGGGTTTCCTGAGGGATCGTTTCGCTCAGGACAAACCGCTAAATTTAATAGCAAGCATAACGTTCGAGCAGTCGTACTCCGGTGTGGATGGTGATTCCGCGTCTTCCACGGAACTTTACGGACTATTAAGCGCAATTTCCAACAAACCCATAAATCAGGGAATCGCGGTCACAGGCAGCGTCAACCAGCATGGCGAAGTTCAGCCGATTGGAGGAGTAAACGAGAAGATTGAGGGATTTTTCAAGGTATGTAGAGACAAAGGGTTGACGGGCGAACAGGGAGTTATGATCCCTCGCAAAAATGTTGGTGACCTGATGTTGAGGCAGGACCTAATTGACGCCGTGAGAGACAACCAGTTTCATATCTGGGCGGTCGACCATGTGGACCAGGGAATTGAAATCCTAACCGGAATCGCTGCCGGTCAACTCGATGACGAAGGCAATTTTCCGGAAGGAACCATCAACTACTTGGTAAATGAGAATCTTGAGGAATTAACCCGCAGATTGAAGGAATACGAGTCTCCGCAGGGAGAAGAAGCCAAGGAGGACAATCACGAAGGGGATTAATTGTAACAGTGCCTGTTTCGATATCGGGCTCACTTAAATGTGATCGGACTCTTTTAGCCTAATTTGCGAGGATTGGGAGACGGCGATTCAGCGGACGATTGTTTTTTCCGCTCCGTAGGCTCTTCTCGGCCCTGCGATGTAGCTCCCGTTTCTGTAATAGATTTGGGATAATCTTTGTCATGACTGCTATCTTCTCGCTGGCCCCAATTCAATTCACGTGACCCTTCAACATGATTGAGGCGTTGATTGTTTTCAGCTTCGCCTCGAAAGAGGGTCTCAAATTTTTTCAGAAGCCCTTCGGATGATTTTCGAGCATCGGGTTCGTCGACCATCTCTTCCCGTGCAGACAAAAACTCGCCTTTTATGCGGATCCACAATTTTCCTAGGAACATTTCTGATTACGAAAACCAGCACATACCAAGATGTTTGCGCGAATACTACTTTTAGTACTATCATATAAGTTTTAGACCATTTTTTCAAATTTATCGGATCTTCGGATGAAACCTTTTCTATTGGTAAGCATCCAAAATAATGGACAGTAAAAGGTAAGTTTGGGGAGGCAAAAGATGAGCAACTTTGTCGAAAGCGATGAACTCAAGATCTATCTGTCACAGATAGAAAATTATCCGATCCTCACCCGGGAAGAAGAATCCCGGCTTGCTGTGCTATATAGAGATGAAAATGATAAAGAAGCAGCTCAGATACTAATTACTTCAAATTTGAGATTCGTAATAAAAGTGGCTTTAGGATATCGGAACTATGGAGCCAGATTGATGGACTTGATTCAGGAGGGAAACATCGGGCTTATGAAGGCTGTTCAGAGATTCGATCCGGATAAGGGCTTCCGCCTAATATCTTACGCGATTTGGTGGATAAAGGCGTACATTCAAAATTATATAATCCGATCATGGTCCCTGGTGAAAATGGGCACTACTCAAGCCCAACGAAAACTGTTCTATAGAGTGGCCGATTTACCTGAAGCCGTCGATTTAGAAGATTATCTTGAGAATGTGGCCAATCTCGCGAATCGGATAAAAGTTACCCAGGATGAGGTCATTGATATGTCTGCAAGACTTAAAGCTCACGATCTATCACTGGATGACACGATTGGTGATTATTCTCGAGATTCTTTCGCGGACACGCTGCGTGATGATTCGCCAGATCAGGAGCAGATGTTCTCCGAATTCGAAGCACATCAAGATCTTAAAATATGGGCGGATCACGCGCTAACGACTTTGAACCCAAGGGAAAAATATATTGTTGAGCAGCGCATCTTATCGGATGAGCCGGTCACCCTAAAGGAACTTGGAAAACATTTTGGCATAACAAGGGAACGGGCACGCCAAATTGAGAGAGCTGCTCTAGAAAAATTAAAGGGGAATTATTTACGATCTGAGTTGGCTGCCGCCTAAAAGTTGCAAATTATAGAAATGGCAAATTTGCACCAGACCGTGCAGGGGCGGTGGACCCGTCCCTGCAAATATGGCTACAGTGAATCAATTGAGAGTCCTCGCCAATTCCAGTTCAGTATTTCCCGTCATGCGTGCCTATCGTCTATGTAAAGCTCCGATCCTGCTCCGAGAAATTTTACGATCTATCATATAACATCGAAGCCGAATACCCGTCCAATGTGATAAGAAGGTCCGATGACTGATGTGGATTTTTTGAGAGAATTCCGGAAAGGAAACAAGGAGGCATTCTCGGGCCTGGTGGAAAAGTATTCTAAGCCGATTACGATGGTGATTCTTAGAATGGTCAAAGATTTGGAAGAGGCGAGGGATATTTCGCAAACGGTTTTTCTCAAGGCCTACGAAGGTCTGCCCACTTTTATGATGAATTCTTCGTTCAAAACTTGGTTATACCGCATCGCGATGAATGCTGCTAACGATTACATTCGGAGACGCAAACCAAATATTATGGTGGATTCGATGGATGATTTCGCTGGGCCGGCAACATCCCCCGGCGAACAACTGGACCGTTCACGTTATTTGGAGAAACTAAAGCGAGCAATCGAAGAACTGCCGGAAAAGCAACGGCTTACTTTACAGCTAAGAATTTATGACGAATTGAACTACAAGGAAATTGCCAAAGTTCTGGGCGGCACCGCGGGTAGCGCAAGGGGCAATTTTTTCCAAGCAACCAGAACCCTTAGACAGAAGCTCGGTAGCGCAAAATGAGAAAAATTGATTGTGGTAAAGCGGAAAAGTTGATGGTGACCGATCTGGACGAAGGACTTGGTCACGGAAAACGTCTAATTTTGGAACACCACCTTTCGGGCTGCGCCTCTTGTAGAGAAATGCACAACCAGACTAAATCATTATTATCGGACCTCACGACGGATACGCTTCAAGATCCGGGAGACGCTTTCTGGCAATATTATCGGACCTCTCTCGATGCTCGCCTACGCGACAAAGATATTTCCAGCTCATCGCTTTTTTGGAGGACCCGTGCTTGGCGCATTGGGTGGAAACCTGTGGGCGTTTTTGTGACGGCAATTTTAATTTTTATGGTAATTTCGGTGGGCATTTTTGATACTTGGAATTTCCGTCCCTACACCGATTCGACTTTATCCGCTCAATTAATAGGGGAACTGAATCAGCTCTATGGACCTGTAACTGATGAACAGGCCTATTTTGCGGTAGGCGCGGAAGAACTGGGATATCCGCAAACTTCACAACTCATTGCGGATGATTCCTTGGTAGAGTGGTTCGAGGTGGAAGATGAAGCGAATCAGCTTTTCCTGTGAGCCCGGGAGGTCGTCTATGGTCAGAAGATTCTTTATCGGGTCGTTTATCATAGCGTTTTTCTTAATTTCTGTGGGAATTGCGGTCGGTTTGGAACGTGAACGACGGGATGCTAAATTTGAGGAGCGGCTTGAACTCCTCACGATGTGGAAAATGATGGAGGCGCTCAACCTGGATAAGCCCACTGCCGAAAAAATTATGGAAATTCGCCATAGATTTGTTGACCAGAGGAAGGCATTACAACGAGAAATAGACGATGATTTTCGGACTCTTCGACAACTACTCCGGGACACTGCCGGCACAACGTCGGATGATGAATTGGCAAAAGTTCTTACCCGTATTCGGGACAAGCGGTTGAGAATAAAAGGATTATTTGACGAACAATACAAGGAAGTGTCCAAAGTGCTTACAGTTCGCCAAAGAGCGGAATTGGTTTTATTCTTAAAGGATTTTCACAAAGAGATACGGTCTATTTTGCGGCCCTCCGGATTTCCTAATAAGTCTCAAGACAGAAGAATTATGCCTTCGCGGTCTCCTCAAGAGGGAAAATCTTCCGGCGATCAGGATGAAGAATTTGGACCGCCGCTTGATCGATAACAGAGGTTCATCCGAGGAGGATATAATTGTCCATAATGGACCGGACTATCAGTAATTAGACGTCGGATCTTTGGGCGGAGCATAGCGGTCGGTCATAGGGTTGAATGGGCTTTCTTTCCCGTCCTTCGTGACAAACTTGCCTTCTAATAAAGACGCGCAGCCACTCAGAAATGTTGGTGCAATTGCCAGGAATATGAGAACGATTATGAGCCTAACAATCATGGAATTTCACACGTAATTTACTCAAAAAAGTCTGACATTGAAAAGCAATGAGGATCTACATTAAATTATAGGTCCTCATTGCTTTTGGTCCAGGGGATACGCGGAAACCAAATTCTTATATCTTTATCGCCGACTCAGGAAAGAAGTGATCGGCGCGCAAATGAATAATGACGTTATCCTACTGAAATTTGTACCATCGCGTGGTCAACGCTTCCGGAGACGTATACTTGCGTATACGGTTTCAACCAGTTTAGACCGGTCCCCAGCCCCTGATGAAAGGAAGAGGTCTCTATGCCTCCGGAATCGGCTCCTCAACTGCCAAATTACTTCTTGACCACATCCTTTAGCGCTTTTGCAGCAGCGAATTTGGGCGCCTTTGTAGCAGGTATTTTGATCGGCTTACCGGTTCTAGGATTCACTCCCTGGCGTGCCTGCCGCTTCACGACACTGAAGCTTCCCAGATCGGCGACTCTAATTTTATCGCCCTTTTTCAAAACTTCATGGATGGCTTTCACCATAGAATTTAAGGCCATTCCGGCAGCTTTTTTCGAGATTCCAGACTCTTCCGCTATGCGGGTTACGAGATCAGCTTTTGTCATGCGATTCCTCCTTCCACCAATAACATTTCAAACAAGATGTGGTTACACATAATCCCCGGGGGCTTTATACAAAACAACGATCTTGGCTGTCAATATATATATCGAGTGCAGGAGGGCGTCTCTAGAAAGATCCGATACTTTACAGGGCTTGAACGATGCGCCGGCATAATTCAATAAGGAAGCGCCAGTGCCATCGCTCAGAGTTGACCAGCTATATAAACTCGGCTATTGTACTTCAAAGGGACCATATGATGGAGTCTATACCTTTTCTCCATGCAAATCGGGTATTTAATATTTTTTTTGTGGAAGATCTATCTTTCTCTGAGGTTCGATCGATTTTGGATCAGTTGCTGGAGCAACATGCCTTTAATCTAGAAATTCAGGCAAGTCGCGAAGCCTACTACATAACAGTGGATCACTCTTCATTTGAAGTCTGGGTCTCCGAATTAGACGTTATCATTGAAAGAGATTGAGAAGGTTCAACTTGACTGTTTTCCATCATCCCTGAGCTGACAATTCGGCAATTCTGGATTTAACAAAAGCAGCGTCGGGGGCTTCAGGAAACATTTTCAAGTATTGTCTGTATGCCTGGACCGCCTCTTTATTCTTGCCTGAGATTTCATAAATTCTTGCTATTGCCGCATGAGCTTCTCTGCAGTAAGGCGAATTAGTGTCCTTGGAAAGCTGATCAAAGATGATGGTCGCCTGTTCGTAATCCTTCAGAGCAAAGAGAGTCATAGCAGTGTGATAAAGGACCAGTGGACCCATGCCCTCTTTTACTAAGTTGGTCGTCTGCATTCTGGTGTACCGATCAAGGGCGGCACGGAAATCATTCTTTCTATACAGAACGTGACCGCTGTAGAGCAGGGCCATGTCTCCCGCCGGGAAAGAAGAATAATCTCTTGCGATGGTCTCAAATTGTGCCAAGATTTTATCAAGTTGTTCATCGTTCGGAGCTTGACCCGAAATATCCAACATCTGGTATTCCATTAAAGCTCTCTCAAATAGTTCATGACTGGCTAGTTTTCCCTGCCTCTGATAAGCATAAAAACCGGCAGCGGCCAGTAGCGCGACCACAACTACCACGCTGATTATCAAAACTTTTTTTGGATTTTGCCGAGCATATTGAATTATTTGAGCACTTGTAGTGATAAATTCGTCAGGTTCTTTTAACAGTTCTTTTCTTGTGATTTTTTTTGCCGCCACCTTGTCACCTCGCGATTGTTACGGCAGCCATGGACCGGCCATCGAGTCAACATTCTTGCATAACTGATTGGCGTGCTCAAGTCAATGCAATGTTGGTTGCCGAAAGCGATCTGTTGCCAACACCAAACCTCATCATGAGAACGCGGTTTGGAAATCAGGGCTACGCGGGATTTCTATTGAAACATCGCGGCTGTCCAGGTGACTTATCTAGAGAAATTCAATGAAGATCGCGCGTCGACAATAATTCTATTGCAAAAAAAATCCTCGAAAGTCCTTGCTTCAAAGTTCATTTTTAATCCTAGGGCATCAACCTGATCGCAACTTTTTTTCCTACACGGTGTATATTGATTGACCTCAGCCCGCAATCGGGCGAGCAAAACCATTTGATATGATATTTTCCGCATTGTCCACTAATCAACCCACTCTATTTGAGCAAGCCGCGCTGTTTCTGGCCAGATCGCGCACCAATGGTGGCGTGTACGGTTTGCAGGGATCAGCTCCTCAATTTCTCGTCGCTGCCTCTGTCAAATATGGCTCGGGAACGATTGTGATCGTACTCCCTAACGGACAAACCGCTGCGAGCGCTGCTTCCGACCTTCGATTCTATCTTGGCCAAAATGAATTGCCGAACAATGTGCTCGAGGATGAAATACTTCTGTATCCCTCATCCGATCTTATTCCTTACTCTTTTGCGGGATTCGAAACAGAGGTCTGGATAAATCGGATGGCGGGCTTGTTCCGATTGAGCCAAGGGAAAGCTCCTCGGGTCATCACAATAGGGGTGGACGCGCTCTTACGCAAAATCATTCCCCGAACGTCGGTGATGAGAACCAGTTTTACTCTATCAATTGGTGGGGAGTTGAATCGAGAAGATCTGCTGGAGCGCCTTACGGAAGCGGGTTATAACCGATCACCGCTTGTGGAGGACGCTGGAGATTTTTCGGTCAGAGGATTCATCATTGATTTGTACCCTCCTTTCTATCTCTACCCGGTACGTATCGAACAAGACGGAGATAGGATTGAATCGATACGTTTCTTTGATCCAACTAATCAGAGATCGCTCGGTGATGTCCCGGAGATTCAAGTTGGACCGGTGCACATGTTGATTCCGGATTCCAATTCGCGGCAAGAGGGGTTGAAACAATTGCGCGCGGCTTGCGACGAAGTTGGGATCGAAAAACGCCTCAGACAAAGTCTTCTGGACGATTTTGCATATGGGATCCATTTTCCGGGTTCGGAATTCTATTTGCCGTACTTTTTTCCGAACATGGAATCAGTCGTAGATTATCTGCCTTCTGAGGCTACACTGGTGCTTCCTGATCATGACACCCTGAGTCGAGCTTTGGAGGAGGTGGAGGAGGATATTTTTCGGGGCAGACAAGCGGCTATGGAAGAGGGCCTTCCAGTACCTGTGCCTGAAGCACTTTATCTTTCCAGGGACGAACTTTTGAATCGGATCCGGAGTTTCAGAACAGTGATCTTGGCGCCTCTTGAAATTGAAGAACCCAATCAAGAATCATATCGCATACAGTCCAGTTCCAACCAGGATATCAGGCCTGATCTCGTTCGGTCCAGGACCTTCGATACAGGGATGGCTACTCTAGTGAAGCGCCTCACGACATGGCGCGATGATGGCAATGAGGTCTGCCTTGTCAGTCATACTCAGGGCCAGGCGCATCGTCTATTAAAGCTGTTGGAACCGTATGCCATGGGAACGGATTTCAAAGGAGAAGGCTTTGATTCATCAATTCTCAGTTCAGATGCAGTACCCGGAATCCGCTTATACGTAGGAGCACTTTCAGCAGGGTTCCGCGTTCCCGAGATTCACAAAATTGTATTGACTGAAGAGGAGATCTTCGGCGCCCGAGTGAGGACCGAGCGGCGCAAAAGAGCCCGAGGAACTTTAATTTCTTCACTGACCGATCTCGTGGAGGGAGAGGCCGTAGTTCACGAAGATTATGGCATCGGAATATTCAGAGGCCTGGCTCGAAAGGAATTCGACGGCATTCCGGGCGAAGTTATGGTTATCGAGTACACAGGGGGCGACCTTCTCTATCAACCATTAGACAGATTGCATGTAATTCAAAAATATATAGCCGGTTCCGAGGAGCCACCTCGCATTGATAGGCTTGGCGGAAGAGGATGGGCGAAAACCAAAGCGAAAGTCAAAAGCTCCATCAAGGATATGGCTCGAGACCTACTTGAAATATATGCAAACCGGCAGACGGCTACTCGTCAGCCTTATTCGCCTCCGGATGAAACTTTTGCGGGTTTTGAGGCTGCGTTTGAATTTGAAGAAACTCCGGATCAAGCTAAAGCCATTCAGGATGTGATGGAGGCTATGGATTCGGATAGGCCTATGGATCGGCTGGTCTGCGGTGATGTGGGATACGGCAAAACGGAGGTGGCGCTCAGAGCGGCTTTCCGAGCTATAATGGATGGAAAACAAGTGGCGGTCCTGGTGCCCACCACTGTGCTGGCACAGCAGCATTACGACACATTCAGACGCCGATTCGACGGGTATCCCATCGAAGTCGGTGTACTGTCGCGTTTCCGAACCTCCCTTGAACAAAAACAAACTTTGAAGAAATTGTCACAAGGAAAATTGGATCTTGTCATCGGAACCCACAAACTCCTGCAAAAAGATGTCACATTTAGAGAGCTTGGATTGCTGGTGGTGGATGAGGAGCAAAGGTTCGGAGTGACTCACAAGGAGAGAATAAAAAAATACAAATCATATGTGGACGTATTGACTTTGACGGCCACACCTATTCCTCGGACGTTGAATCTCGCACTGTCCGGCATACGTGATCTTTCAGTAATCGAAACTCCTCCTCGAAACCGTTACTCTATAACGACTAGAGTAATGCGGAACTCTGATGAGGTGGTCAGAGAGGCTTTGGTGAAGGAACTTAACCGAGGAGGTCAGGCATTTTATATTCATAATCGAGTCCAAACTATTTATAGACGAGCAGCTTCGCTACAGCGCCTGGTCCCGGAAGGGCGGTTCGGAGTGGCCCACGGCCAGATGGCGGATCGAGAGTTAGAAGAAATCATGACTGATTTCGTAACCGGCCGGATCAATATCCTCGTCTGCACTAATATTGTAGAATCGGGCCTGGATATACCTAGATCTAACACTATAGTCATCGAAAGAGCTGATACTTTCGGTCTCGCGGATTTGTATCAGCTGCGTGGCCGGGTAGGTCGTTCCAACGTGAGAGCCTACGCATACCTGCTTACACCACCTGAAACTCTCATCACGCCCGACGCAATCAAACGATTATCGGTAATTCAGGAGTATACGAATCTGGGACAGGGGTTTAGGATTGCAATGAGAGATATGGAAATAAGAGGGGCGGGTAACATTCTTGGGACTTCACAATCGGGACATGTGGCACAAGTGGGATATGAAATGTACCTCGATTTGCTGGAGCAAGCGGTTAACGAGCTTAAGGGCGAAGAGGTCCAGCCTAGAATCGATCCAGAAATACACCTGAAGCTGGAAGCAAATATTCCGGAAGAGTATGTGCCGGATCCTCATCAACGTATGAGTCTCTATAAACGATTGTCCAGGGCAAGCGAACCAACGGAAGTTGATGAAATAGAAGAAGAAATGGTTGATTTGTACGGGAAAAACCCGAGTCAGGTGGCGGATCTCGTGCAGATTATGAGAATTCGACTGATAATGAAAAAAATTCGCGTTGTAAAGCTCGATTATGATGGAAAACAGCTGATCTTTTCTTTTGATCCTTCAACCCCTATCAATCCGACCGCATTGATAACTTGGGCAGAGAAAGATCCGGCGGTTCGGCTTATACCTGGAGACCGACTCGCCTACAGGGTTGGTAACCTGAGCCCACAATCGCGTATACAAAAATCAGTCGAGCTGATGGCAAATCTGGATAAAGCCGTTTTGGTATAAAGTAAATTATAATTGCACGATTACTCATTGATCGTGCAAATAGTCCAGCAGGATCACATGGTTTTTTAAATGGAAGGTGCTCCAGACCAAAATTGTCGTTAGTGCTCATAATGTCAGATATTGAAAAAAGAAAGGTTTTGGACTAAGACTGGCAGAATTGCTCGTGCAATTCTCAGCAAAGACCTTTTCGATCCGGAATTTGAATCGCCAACATATGATTGCACAATACAATAAGGGTGAAACCCAATAAGCCGGAACTACGGAACAGCGAAGATGAATCGCAAAAAAATTGTATATATTATTTTTTCATTGGTGGCCGTGATGTGGGCTACGGAAGGTTTGTGCACGGTTATCTATTCAGATCGCGTAGCAGCGGTGGTCAATGGCGACGTCATTCGGGAATCGGATGTAACAAAACATAAACTGCCGTATATGCGGAATTTGGCTGGTCTTCCCTTAGGCATTATTCCCCCGGGAAAAGTGCCAACGGAAAAAGAAATTCTCGACGAACTCATTGTTATTCACCTTCTGGAACAGGAAGCCAACAAGCTCGGTATCAAGGTGGACGATAAAGGAGTCCAAGCTACTATCGATTCCGTCAAACAGCGCACTAAATTCACACAAGATCAATTCATATTATATCTTGCATTGCAGGGACTAAATTACTCAGAATATAGAGACATAATGAAACGACAACTCAGATTGACGAAGTTGATCGCCATGGAAGTCCAGCAAAAAATTGCATTGAGCGAAGAGGACGCACAGCTATACTTTAAAGAAAATCGGGAAAAGATAGAAGAACAACATCAAAAACTTGTACAAAGTCTTAGTCCCGCTCCAGCACCTAAGGAACAGACCGGGCCGGAAATTCCGACTCATATGGACGTTTACGTGGGTGGTAAGGTGAGACTAAGACAAATAATCTTGAAAATGCCTTCCGATAAAAAAGAGATTCCGAAAGTGATGGCAAAGGCCAAGAAGATTTATCATGAAGCTGTTACTGGAGCGGATTTTGCTCAACTTGCCAAGAAATACTCTGATGATTCATCTGCATCCAAAGGTGGGGACCTCGGCTTCATAGACTACAAGGGTCTGATTCCTGATCTCCAGCAAGTTGTTAAGAGAATGAAAGAGGGTGATGTTTTCCAACCCGTTGTAGGCCGAAATTCGGTCATGATCTTCTACTTGGCTGAAGCAAAGAACAGGCAGGCCAAGCGGGAACCAATTCCGGAAAAAGAACGAAAGCAATTCGAAGAGCTCTTGAAGAAGTCCCAGGCCAAACGTGAGGATGAGCAGAGGCAAGCTCAATCTAAAGAGAATCCTGGAGGTGATGCGACCTTGGACAACCCGGAAGATGTTGTCACCACGGATTCGAAGAGCAGCTCTGCTAAAAAAGGCACGATGTTGACACCTGCGGAAGAAAAGGAATACAGGAAGGTGCGCAGGAAAGTCCTCGACATATTAAGAACTGAAAAGATTCAGGCCCGCTTGAAAGACTGGATAGAAGAACTCAAGAAATCTTCCATCATCGAGATAAAGATTTAACGCGAGTCAATCCTGACTGTGTTAACTTAGATCTGCGCTTTGCGATGTTTTTGGGCGTTGCGAAACACAGGGCCATTGTGCCTCACATGCGCATACGGCCCTATTTCTGTTCTACATGGGACCGATCCGGGTCCGCAGGGATAATCATCGCGATTTTGACGTAACGGGTCGGATTTCCCATAAGCATTAACATTAGGGCTTTAGCACATGGGGGCAATCAAAGCTGTACATCGAACTAAATGTCGCTTGGATTAAGGCGAATTGCTTTCAATCATTATAACGCAAGCCTCGGGCTGGCTTGCATAATTCCCATGGCATAGCACGATTCTTTCATACGAAAGTGCATTGAGGAATATAAGCTTATCCGATGAGCGCAATTCTCAATGTTAACCAAAGTGAAATGGCGCTTATGATTGATTATTCATAACGGAGATTCAACGTCGCCACCACTGCCCGGAGATCCTGAAAAGGGCGCGCCTCATGCTCTTCGATTTTTTAGCTTCCAAGGTCTCGAAAGATTTGGCAATTGATTTGGGCACTGCGAACACTCTGATATTTGTTCGGGGCAAAGGCATCGTTCTGAATGAGCCATCGGTGCTTGCAGTCAGGAAAAGGGATCGGCGGACGTCGGAGATCTGGATCGGGGAAGAAGCTAAGAAAATGATGGGCCGGGTGCCAGGTTCAATCGAGGTTTTTCGGCCGCTCAGCGAAGGGGTCATCTCCAATTTTGAAATGGCCGTACTGATGCTAAAGTTCTTTATTCAGAAAGTGCATAAGCGCAAAGCTTTTGTCAGGCCAAGGGTCATAATTTCGGTTCCTTCCGGAGTCACTCCGGTCGAAAAACGCGCTGTGCGCGATTCAACTCTCAGCGCGGGCGCTCACGAGGTCTTCATAGTCGAAGAAGCAATGGCGGCAGCTATGGGCGCGGGTTTGCCTATCACGGAGCCGACCAGCAATATGATTGTTGATATTGGAGGAGGAACAACGGAAGTCGCAATAATTGCTCTGACAGGAGTGGTCTACAGCAGTTCAAACAAAATAGCCGGAGACAAGTTGGACAACGATATACTCAGTTACGTCCGCAAGAATTATAGCATCCTCATTGGGCCGGCCACAGCTGAACAGATCAAGATTATGATCGGACGGGCTTATCCCGACGACGACATAGAGGAAATAGATGTCAAGGGACGAGATCTTGTGGACGGCGTTCCCAAAACAATTACTCTTACCTCCAGTGAAATCACTCACGCAATTATGGATTCAGTTAATGCTGTTGTGGACAGTATAAGATTAGCCTTGGAGCAATGTCCGCCCGAATTAGCGGCAGATATAATAGATTCGGGAATAGTGCTCACGGGAGGCGGCGCGCTGCTGAGGAACCTCGACCGGCGTATCAGGCGAGAGATAGGGGTTCCCGTCGTTGTGCCGGATAACCCGCTGACTACCGTCGTAAGAGGCGCTGGATTGATGCTCGACGATTTAGAGTTGCTTAGAGAGATTACCAGCGCTTAAACCGTCATTGTCATATCCTAAGCGATCGGGCGATCAATTCGAGAGTTTTTCCAAGAAATTCGCCACAGATTCGTTAAATTCTTTAGGTTTTTCCATCATAGCAAGGTGTCCGGCGCCCGGTATCACTGTCAAACAAGAATCCTTTATAGCTGATTGAAGAAAGCGTGAATACTTTGGTGGCGTGAGCCGATCTTCCTCGCCAACCACTATGCACGTTGGCAGGTTGATTTGGGCAACCTTGTCCATAAAATCGAATTCATCACAAGCGGATAAATCACCATGAATTAGTTCGATTGAACCCGTGAGAAACCGATCTCTGATTGCGGATCTGATGTCGGGATCAGCATCTCGGGCTATGGCAAAATCGGCAAACGTGACCAAAGTGTCTTTATCGCAATGTAGCATTCCCTTCAAAAAATCAGGATGAACTCGCAGCCTTGCGCCTGCGCCGGTCAAGCCGATCCCGACCAACCAGGGTTTGGGATTCAACGCGATCCACTGCGTAATGGCGCTTCCCAGGGAACAACCAATAATCACTACTTTGCTCAAACCCATTTTTTCAATGAAATTGACTACCCAAACGGCATACTCGGCAATATTGTTTTCGCCCGGTGGATCCGATTTGCCATGACCCGGCAGCTCTAAGGCTATTACATTGAATCGGCTGGATAAGCCCTCAAGCTGCCCACGCCACTCCTCGCGGTCACCGCCGCTTCCGTGTATAAATATGGTGGTGAGTGCAGATTTATCGAAATTTTCAGGTCGAGCTTCAAAAGCCAAGCTCCGTCCTCGAATTGTTATTTCCGGCATCGATATCCCTCACATCAAAATTATCCGAGACTAATGCCTCGTGGGACGACGACCACTCCCCCCGGAGAAATGCTGAAA
Organism: Desulfomonilaceae bacterium; assembly: GCA_052144015.1. Classification (GTDB taxonomy): domain Bacteria; phylum Desulfobacterota; class Desulfomonilia; order Desulfomonilales; family Desulfomonilaceae; genus DATJPW01. The sequence continues at coordinate 2,166 of JBKQRG010000403.1, read as the reverse complement.
CGAGTCCTGTCTGATTTCAAGTCTCGGCCTATGGAAAAATCGTTCGGCACGACAACTTCATTATCGACAATTGCTTTTCGAATACGGGCTCCATCCCCCACACGAACTCCATCAAGCAGGACCGAGTCCTCCACAAGCGCACTGGCACCGATCTCAACATTATGTGAAAGCACGGATCGAGCGACTTTGCCTCCCGACACAATGCAACCACCCGATAACAATGAATCAACAACGCTACATTTGGCTTTATTCCGACCAGTATTATTTGCCGAATTGACGATCCGAGCTGGAGGCACCTGTTCTTGATACGTACGAATAGGCCATTTCGGATCATAAAGATTGCACTGTGGAGCAACCGAGCAGAGGTCCATATTCGCTTCCCAGTAAGCATCCAAAGTTCCGATATCACGCCAGTAGCGACTCTCCGGATTGTTTGCTTCTGTGAAAGTGTGGACGAAAACTCGATGCTTCCGAATCATTTGAGGGACGACGTCTTTGCCAAAATCGTGTGAAGAAGCGGAATTCTTGGCATCCGCGATAACATTTTTTACCAATACATCCGTATTGAAAATATAAACACCCATTGACACAAGGGATTTATCCGGTTTTCCCGGAACGGTTGGAGGCTCTTTGGGTTTCTCTACCCAATCAATTATTTGAGAATTCTTGTCTCTACCGATCACACCGAATGAACGGGCTTCCACTTGATCGACTTCAACTCCGGCCACAGTCAACTCGGAATTTTTCTCAATGTGGAACGCGAGCATCTCATTGTAGTTCATCTTGTAGACGTGGTCTCCGGATAATATTAGCACTCGCGACGGTCTGTCTCTCTGAAGCAAGTAAATATTTTGAAATATACTGTCTGAAGTGCCGCGGTACCAGCGGTCCACATTTCGCTGTTGCGGAGGAACGCATTCTATGAATTGGCCCAGTTCATGACTGAAGATACTCCATCCTAACCGAATGTGCCTGTCTAGTGAAAGCGACCGGTATTGCGTCAATATATATATGTTTCTCACACCTGAATTGAGGCAGTTAGAGAGTGTAAAATCTATGATCCGATAAATCCCGCCGAACCGGACAGACGGTTTGGCCCGGGCCTTGGTCAACGGATAAAGTCTTTCTCCTTTGCCCCCAGCCATCAAAATGCAAAGAGTATCTTTCATATTATTCTAAAAACTCGTTACCCAGCAATCTTTTGATTTCGGCTTTTAGTTTTGAAGTGTCAGACGATTTTATCACGTAAGCATCCGCTCCCCAGGTTGTAAAATCTTCCTTATAATGGCTATAAGCAGTATTCAAAATTACCGGAATTCCAATGTCACTGCCGATTAATTTTTCTAGAGTTTCTATTCCGTCCATTCCGGGCATCTGAATATCCAATACTATGAGATCCGGGGGAGTCTTTTCAACAAATTCAAGTGCTTCCTGGCCGGAGGTGGCCACTGTTACCGCGTATCCTTCATCTTCCAACTCGCTTTTATAGAGCTCACCAATATGCAATTCATCGTCCACAACTAAAATATGCTTCATAATGGTTTTTTCCAGGCTCCGTAGTCCTTAAACATTTACTCTAATCAAATTTGGCCTGAAGGTGCATAAAAGCAATACCAACCGATGGACAAAAGAGCAACTTTTTTCCGGAATCCACACATAGGAATAACAGTTCTCGCTTGTCTCCCAAGACCTCTTTAGTTGCGTGGTAAGGAAATACGCATTTTTCAAATCCTAATGTAATGAGTCATTGAGCCGCTGTGTTTATTGAATCCACCCTCCGCGTCTGCTCGTTTGTCAACCGCAGTACGGATATCAGCTCTGAGAAGCCCTGATATTTCCTTCACTCCGGCATTGAAAGCCACCAGGATTGACTCGGGCGCGGCATCCTTACTTGGAATTTCAACTTTGTAAGTCTTCTTCAGCAGGTCTTTTTGCGCTGGCCGTGGAGCGTCGAAATCCGTAAAAACTACTTCCACTTCTAAAACGGCTGATGCCTGCCCGTCCTTTATAACGCCATGTATGTCGCGTAAGGTTCCTTCTAGAGCATATCGATAACGAATGTTGCTCAACTGATCCACAACTTTACGGAAAAGGCCTGATGCCTCGATGTCGCGCAACACAGTATCCGTAATAATATCCGCGGGATTTTCCTGCCAGCGGTGAATC
>JBKQRG010000402.1:0-3902 GCA_052144015.1 Desulfomonilaceae bacterium | reverse complement strand
TACACAGACTGAAACGGAAGTCAAGCAAAAAGATACCACTTTAGTGGCTACATATCCGGCCCCAAAACGCCCTAATGCCCCGACATCACTACAACTCACAATAAAATCATCGCGAACTTCTGCCTAGTAGCCCTTCGGATTTCTTCGACAACATTCCTTGCCATTTCAGCTCATCTTTCATTCACTGGCCCAAACCACCTAACCGGAGCCGACAGGGCTTCAGCATTCCCCTTGGCCCGATACTACCCGGCGTTGTTCGACCGAGGTGCGATAGGAAAATCAGGCTTGACCGGGGTGGTATGGACCGGTATGCTCAGAAGAGAAATAAAATAGGCTTTTCAATAACATGACGCCGGTTTTGCCTCTCTTCGGTCTTGTGGGCAACCACCCTCGCTTTTTTCGGGTTGGACGCACCCTCCGTTCGTTATCGCCCAGCAGGCCTCCAGAACGGCAAGACCGTCGCATAATTCCGGTGAATGTCCGGAGCAAACGAGCATAATGCTGGCAATACCCAAGAAAGGAGGCGCGTGACATGTTTGTAGTCATTATCAATTTTCCTCCAGTCAAGGCAGGAAAGGATGCTGAGTTTCTGGAGTGGTTTGTCGGGACAAACAAAAAGTTTGCAAACTACAAGGGGTTTATTGGTCGACGCCTTTTGAAGCCCATGAAAGGTGGTAATTATGCTGCCACTGTGGAGCACGAGAGTCAGGAAACCTTCTTGGCCATGCACAACAGTCCCGCCCACGATGAAGCCAGCAAGCTCCTTGGACCGTTGTTCGACGGCAAACCCTCTCCCCAGTTCTTTGACGTGATCATCGGGTAAAGTATGCTCAAGGACAGGACGAAACAAGCTTTTTCATTAACATGACAACGGTTTTGCCTCCGCCGGCGCATGTCGGAGGCATGCGGGTGCCTTTTCGGGGTCAGAGGGATCAGTGCGCGACCGGTCACCGGCCTAAAGACCCGCTGCGTGGCAAGACCGCCCCATAATTTTGGTGAATAATAGGAGATTTGATATGGAGTACAACATCATCATAGTTCTTGCCGTGCTTGTGGTGGGGGTGGCTGGTTTCATAGTGTTGGCATGTAGTCTCTTGACCAATTGGAAAGCAGGATCACGGGGCAAGGAAGAAGTGGATGCTCTCCAAAGCAAAAAGAACAAAGAGCAAATGGAGAGGGAACGGCAGAATGAATAATGGATACAAGCAAATGACTTCAAGATAACACTCTGGATTCACAGACAGTGCTCGACAGGAAGGCTGGTGCAAATTAAAATGGGAATGAGGGTGCATGGGGTGTGGTTGCATTAGGGCTGCCGCCACGAAGAGGATCGGCAAAGGAGTCTTGAAAATCATGATCGGACCTGTGCTTCTCTGCTTCTCCGCCATCAGGAGCCCAGCCCGTAATCCAGACGCAACTGCCATAAGAGCGAGGTTGAACATGCTCCTTCCGATCAGGTTTTCCAACCATAGGCCCAATCCTAATTCAGTGGGGTATCCGTTCAAGGTAGATGCCCAAAAAAGCGGTCTCACTGAGATTCCCATGAAGACTCAATACCATTGAGCGCCATCGGGACTCATGAAGTTCTCATGAGGAACCCCAAAGCGGCCGACAAGGTCCCGTCAGCGGTCCAGGCCGCGGAAAAGCACCGTAAAGGTAGTGCCTCCCGATTCCTTGCAGTCTTGCGCATCGTGCACGTGCGGACAGTCTGCAATCCTTCCCGGACAGTGGTCCCGACTTGTGGGAACGTACCTGCACCGACTGCTCTCGAACGCTATGTCGAAGTACCCGGCTTCAGAAAGGGTCTTCAGTCGAAGAAGCTCAAGGCCCTTTCCACCCGCGTTGAAATCATAAGGCTAATTGCTTGAGTAGTCTTCCGTCTCGACAATGTGATGGAATCCCTCGAAAACGAACTCCTGATCCCGAATCGGGATTCCGGCTCCTTGGTCTTTGACCTTCAGGAGAATCCCAGATTGACTATTCTCTATGGTGATGACGACCTCTCCGCCATCGGGGGTGTGTTCGATGGCATTCTTCACAAGGGTTCGGAGCACGATCTCCAGCAAGCCCGGGTCGAGCAGGCTGGTTGTGAGTGGTCCCAGTCGTGGGGTCAAAGTGACTGACCGGTGAGCGGCCTCGCTCGTGATTTTCTTGACGATCTCCTCGACAGCCGCAACTACGTCGAACGAACGTGGCCGGAACGTGGGCGGACGCAGGATTTCCTCAACAAGTTCCTGAATGTTGCGCAGCCGGTCGAGATTGCGTTGAATCCGTGCAAAGTCTTTCTGCCACAAGGTTTCGCGCCGTTCGTTATTGTTGAGCATCTCCAACGAGGCAGTAATAATGGAGAGCGGCGTCTTCAATTCGTGCGAAAGATGGTCCACTGCGCGTCGCTTCATCCGTTCCAGGTTCTTGAACGCGCTTATATCGCGGAACACGGCAACGACCGTCTCGAATCCGGGATGGCATTCGTCAACCTGGAGAAACGAGGTTGCCACGGCCAGATCTACAATTTGTCCGTCAGTCCGTTTGAAGCGAACTTCGCTGTGGGTCGTGGCGAGCCCGTGATGCACGGCGTTCACAAACAAATCCGTGAATGCGTCATTCGCTGAGTCGTTCAAAAAGACCTCCGCGAACTTCCTCCCCTTGAGTTCTTCCTCTCGAAAGCCCAGGATGCGAAGTGCCGCAGGTGTGACCGTATAGATGCCACCGGAGCAGTCCAGGGTCATCACTCCCTCGTTCATGCTTCGGAGAATGATCCTTTCAATTGGGTCCGCCACGTGCGGCAGTGACCAGTCGGCCATGGAGAGGCCCCCTTTGAATGAAAGATAGGTTACCTAACAACCGGAATTATGAAGCGGTTCTGCCATTTGTGCGGTCTTCGCGCCGCTAACCGGTCGTGGAATCGTTCCTTAGGCCCCCAACAGGCCCCCGCGTGGTTCCTACAAGGTCCGAGGGAGGCAAGGCCGTTGCCATGTTGATGAAAAAGGCTGATTTGTACCGTTGCCGAGCATATCGCACCATACTTCCCCCGGTCAAGGTTGAACCTGATCCATTCCTGCCATGCTGCTGGCTTCACCATTCGCGTTCTCGACGATTTTGGGACTCTTGCGGAGGCCTGTCCCTACAAAGATGCCCAGGTGGTTGTTCCGCTGAAGGGTTGCGTACCAAGGGCACGGAATATCCCACCAAGCTCATGATCCGGAGCACTAAGCCTTAGAATTTCCCTTCAGCAGCCCCAAGGACAAGATCAGCCGCGTGCCTGGCTCCTCCCCCTCTCAGGACTGCCCAACTGTAAGTCTCTGCTGCTGAACGGTACGACGGGGAAAGCAGTTCGCGTGTTTTCTCAAGTACTTGCTCAGGTGTGAAGTCTTCAACCGCGCAGTTAATGCCTACTCCAATCCCGGCCAAGGCCCTGGCATTAAAGTCTCTCTCGAAATCTTTTCCTGGAAACACCAGGCTCGGCACCTTGTGTATCAAGGAGGCCATAGCCGTGTTTTGACCGCCATGAAAAATGAGCGCCTGACTGCCTCTGAGAATTGACCGACCAGGTACAAAGCGAAACCATGTAACATTGTTTGTGGGGTCAGGAAGTCCCTGTAGGTCCGGGTGATCTCCAACGGCCACGATCGCATGAAATTCGGTCCCGCCAAATGATCGTGGCAGCACACTGGTGTATTGAGCAGGGCCGATTTCTCCCATTCCGAAATATACAAAGATCAGATTTTTGCCATGTGCCTTTTCGATCAGGCCTCTCGGTAGCGGAGCCAACTCCTGACGGTCGTAAAGCAGGTAACCCACGTAGTGCAAGTTCGGCACGTCTGCTAGCAGCGGCTCAATTTCTTTAATAGTAGGCGCAACCTTGACGTTGCTTCGCGTGAAGAAAAGTTCGGCAACGTCTA
>JBKQRG010000401.1:0-20736 GCA_052144015.1 Desulfomonilaceae bacterium | reverse complement strand
CCGAAAAACAAGACCTCCCACAAATTGTCGGCAGAAGCCGCTTGATACCAATCAATGTTATTGTTAAACTAAAACAATATGTTATCCGAACATTCTCCACCAACTTCTCGTCAAAGATCCGTCTGATGCGGTGCGTGTGGGCAACATACTTTATCTCTCGGGGGAAATTGGTCTTGATTACGCCACTATGAAACTTGTGCCGGGCGGAATTCAGGCAGAAACGAAGCAGGCCATGGAAAACATTAAGACAACCCTTGAGAAATACGGCTCCTCTATGGACAACGTTTTCAAATGCACGGTAATCATGACAGATATGAAGGAATGGCCATCAATGAATGAGGTCTATGTCACTTATTTTAAGAAGGACCGGCTCCCTGCCCGAAGCGCCATTGGTGCGAACGGCCTCGCTTTGGGCGCAAAGATCGAGATTGAATGCCTCGCCACTATAGATAAGTGAAGATGAAGTCGTCGGAAAAACCTTTTTTGCAATCCCGCGTTCTGCGCGGGACTGCCCCACATAAGAACACTGCTTACCTTACCGCCAGCCATATAGTCCCGCGGTTTCGCGGGATTGCCGGAGGGCCGGGCCCACTCGGCGTGGAGCCATAATGCATCTTGAGTCTGGCAGCCTCTCGATATACAACGATGCACGATGATGCATAATCGCCGTCCGCGGAGGACCTTTTTGCACAAAAAGCGGGTTCCCGGAGTTCTTGCCCTTCTGGTTCAGGCAAGCATTTTTCCTTCTCTCCCCCTCAAACAGGCCTCTTTTCGGCCAATCCTTTCAAGATTTTTTCCGGGGTGAACGGAGTCGAATAAAGCCTCACCCCTACTGCGTCGTAGACGGCATTCGCAATTGCGGCGAGTATCCCTGAGACGTAGCCTTCCCCGACCTCCTTTGTTCGATAGGCTCGTCCGGATTCATAGCTTTCCGTGATCACATCTATATGCTCGGATGAACACATATTGTGAATGCACGGCATATGGTAATCCAGCCAGCTCGGGTTGAGTGTCTGGCCTTTTTTCATCAGAACTTCTTCCATCAAGGCGTGGCCCAATGCCATTGATACCTGGCCATCTATTTGGCCCTCTACCAGTAGAGGATTAATCGGGAAACCACAGTCATGCGCAGTGACTGCCTTCAACACGCGCACCAGGCCTGTCTCGATATCCACCTCCACTTCGGCTACCTGCGCATCAAATGCATAATTTTCGCTCCAGCGGCCCCTAGCCGTAGCAAGACTGGGCGGGTTCCTCTCATCATGCATAATGCGCCAGTGCCCCTCGCCTATAACCGGGTCTCCGCGATTGTTGCGGATGCTCAGTGAAACCAGTTCCTGACAGGTAAGTTTGTCGCTGGGAGATGCCTTAGCGTAAACACTCTTATTCTCTATCACTAGATCGTTCAAATCTGCTTCAAGTTCCTCCGCCGCAACATGGAGCAATTTCTTACGGACCTGGCAAGCCGCTAATCGTGCAGCATTTCCGGAAACATAAGCGCCCCCGCTTATCCATGCTCCAATATCCACTGGCGTTGTCTCGGTGTCAGCTGCTATCACTTGGATCTGTTCAACGGGCATTTGCAGCTCTTCCGCCACAATCTGACTGAGAATGGTCTCGGCCCCTTGTCCTATATCCAGCGCTCCGGTTAATACAGTAACGGTTCCGTCGTCGTTCATCTTCACAATGACTGATGAGCTGTTCGGGTAGATCAAAGCGCCACCGAAGTAGGAACTGACCCCCATACCAATGCCTCTACGGAATCTGCCGTTAGCCTGATCGGTTCTTCTGCCCAGTCCGTATTTAGCCGGGAATTGAGTATGATCGGAAGCTTTCTGAATACAATCGGACAGCCCGCAATTGTGGACATTATCACCATTGGGCAGTTGTTCGTGGGACTGTCGGGCATTCTTCAATCGAATCTCAACGGGATCCAGCTTCAACTTTTCAGCTATCATATCCAGTTGTGATTCGATGGCAAAACGCATCTGGGGAGCGCCGTGGCCGCGTTGCGGAGCTCGCACGGGGTTGTTGGTGTAGACATTGTACCCCGTGTACTGGAAATGGCGTATTCGATACGGCAACATAGCGAAACCCCAGGAGAGAAAAACAACCACAATCCCGCTACCCCGGTAAGCGCCACTGTTGTTAATGACTTTTATCTGCTGCGCCATTAAGGTTCCATCTGATTTTACGCCTGTTTTAAGCTCCATTAGCAACGGCTGCCCGTGTCGATAAGCAGTAAAAATCTCCTCACGAGTGGCTACAATCTTCACCGGCCGGGAAGCTTTCATTGAAAGCAGAGCAGAACAATATTCATGCGAAAAAAGATCTATTTTCCCACCGAACGCCCCACCCACATATGCCTTGTGAACTCTTATTGCCGAAAGCGGTAGATCCAAAGTACGAGCTAATTTAGCACGTTTGATAAACGTCCCTTGCGAAGAAGTCCATACGTGCAGCTGTCCGCCAGGTTCGTAATTTGCGACAGTAGCCTGAGGTTCCAGGTAACCATGCGTGCGAAGATGGCTTTCGAATCGGTCATCGGCTATGTAGTCGGATTGCGCAAAGCCCTCCTCAATATTGCCCCAACCAGACTCTGTTTTGCCGCCGATGTTACGGAAAGGATCGGTGATTTTAGGGTGTCTCGGATGAATCTCCGGAGCATCAGGCTGCATGGCTTCGATTGGATCAAAAACAGCTGGGAGCGGATCATATTCGACTCGGATCAGACTCAGAGCCTCTTCAGCAGCGTACCGGTCGACTGCAGCAACGGCTGCAATTTCTTCTCCGATGTGCCGCACCTTGTCAATTGCCAAAACTAGTTGGTCGGGAGGATATCGTCTGGCCGATTCCACGAAGGCATGCGTGATCCCTAGAGTGTCGCGGCCTGTAATGATTGCTTTTACCCCGGGCACGCGCTCAGCCGCCGATGTTTCGATATTCAGTATTCTAGCGTGAGGATGAGGACTGCGGAGTATACGGCCCACCAACATACCGGGCAAACTGACGTCCACAGTGTATATGGCTTTTCCTGTGACTTTTTGGGGACCGTCCTTGCGTAAAACGCTCTTGCCAACGTATTGCAAGTCGCTCATCTTTCACCTTCTTCAAGCCGCAGCTTGTGAGGAGCTGACGGGGAGGCCCTTTTTGCAAAAAGTTTCCCCCAGCATGCATTCAAACTCCCCGTCTTTCGCCTGCCGCTGCTATTGCGTGCATGATTTTGTTGTACCCTGTGCACCGGCAGACATTGCCTTCCAGCGCTTTTTTTATTTCCGAATCTGTGGGATTAGGTGTTTCCTTGAGCAGAGCGGTTATGGTCAATACCATACCCGGTGTGCAAAAGCCGCACTGCACAGCTCCGGTTTCAAGGAAGCTCTGTTGCACCTCTGTTAGATTTTCCCCCTGCGCGAGACCTTCTATGGTTGTGATTTCGGCATCTTGGCAATCAACAGCAAGAGTGAGACACGAGAGAATCGGTTTGTCATCCAGAAGTACAGTGCAACTGCCGCATTCGCCGGTTCCGCAACCTTCCTTCGCGCCTGTCAACTCTAGCTGCTCACGAAGCGCTTCGAGCAATGTGGTTTGAGGTTGCACAGCAAATTCGTGAAGCTCTCCATTGACTGTAAGCCTAATCAGCTCTTTCATTTATTCACCCAATTTCGGATCGCTCAGATGGCCTGTGATGCGCGTTGCGCGGCCAGAGCAAGAGCATCCTTCGTATAAACCTTGAGGCACTTTTTCAGGTAGGCCGCAGAGAAACCATGATGAGAAAAAACTTTGATTTCACCTGCGACTTTTTGGGCTACTTCATGGAAAAGATCGATCGAAAGTTTCCGGCCAGAGAGCATGGCCTCGGCCTCGCGCGCTCGCAGCGGCCCGGCGGAAACAGAGCCGATTACAATGCGAGCCTTCTCGCAAGTAGCTTTATCATCCATCATTTCAAGCAGCACAGCCACAGAGAGACCGGCGAATTCCAGACCGCCGCGCAAGCTGAATTTCATGAAAGCTGAGCCTCTCGGATGCCTTGTTTTCGGAATAAGAACCCGGCTCACCATTTCCGCGGGAAAAATCGCCAGGGGACGTAGAGAATAGCCACTGTAGAGATCCTCCACCGGGATCCGCCGAGTATTTCCAACGGAGATCACCTCAATTTGGGCGTTTAACGCGATCAACGCCGGCGCCGTATCACCGGAAAAAACAGCCCAGCATCTTTGTCCCTTGGGCACATGATAGCAAAGATCTCCTTCTCGCTTGAAACATGGCTCTACAAATTGAAACGAATGGCTCTGGTTGTAGTACATGCAGCGATTCTCAACACACAGATTGCCGCCCAGGGTCCCCATATGCCTGATTTGATACGACCCAACTGATGAAGCCGCCTCCGCAAGTAGCGGCGCATGTTCTCGGACCGATTCGGACTGAATCACCTGAGCGAGAGGAGTTACCGCGTCCAAAGACAAGAATTGGTCCTGAACAGAGGTTTGTGCCCTGGAAATCGACTTCTTCAGGCTAATAACTACTTCGGGGAGCGTTACCCGGTACTTGATGCGCGGAAAAAGATCCGTGCCACCGGCGTAAATCTTGGAGGTGGGTCCGTAACGAGTTAAAATATCGAGCGCTTCTTCAACTGATTCAGGCCGTAGAACCTGAAACTTCGGGAGATACATGGCTCACCTCTTCAGCGGAAGGCCGTATTAGCGTGAAGTCACATCCAGCACGAAGATGAATGAAGAGTGTGGCCCAGATGGGCTCTTGCCGATTTTTAAGAATACCCGGTCGCTTGGTTGGCAGTCAATAAAAAATGGGCATCTATGTTCATTCACCTAGCTTTACATCTTTTGAATTTCATAACCATCTGCGGAGAGCAAGCGACTGATGCCGGTGATATGTGGGATCCCCACAAATACTGCGGCATCCCCTTGTTCCAGATAACTCAGCATTCGCTCACAAAAAAGCCTGTCGCGCTGGTCTATAACCGACGGGCTGCGAGTGGGAAATCGGTAGGAATTTGTATGAATCTTGTCCAAATCCCCGTCCAGATACCATTTAGCGAAATCACGCGTGTAATTGTCCCATTGATCGATTCGCTTGAGGAAGTCAATAATCTGAGGGCGAGATATCGTCTCTAGTACTTCTATCTGCTCCTCGATAGTTTCCATGAAGATTATGTCCTTACCCATTGTCTGGGCAAGATGGAAAACCTCCATATCTACCGAATATTTCCATCCATTGTTCTGTACGAATCTGGAATAGATACTAAAGAAAGCCATCCAGGGCTTCATTCCTTCAATCATCGGACGAATGGAAGAATTCGGCACGCTCAATAATGATTCGAGGCTTGTTGGAAAGCCACTGCCGGAATCAACCGGCGCCAGAATCTTAGCAATTTTTGCCACAGTGGCTTCGTCCAATTCATCAAGTATGCAATTGGAGCGGTCTCCTTGTAAGCCCGCATCTACTACTTTCGACATGCTGGAGTCATCCAGAGGGCCTTCGAATAAGACTTTTTCAACTTGCTTCAATGATTTTGAGATCGAGGTCCTGAAATTATATGGAAAAAAATGAGCAGTTCCGACAAGAAATGATCTTCGGCCGTTCTTCTGTACGCGCCAAATGGTTTTTAATGTTTTGCGTCTAAATCTGTCCAAGAACAATCTAATGCATCCCTCGATTCACTTGAGGCCTGTAGCGTCAATTATGGAATCCCAAAACGAATACTTCCTGAGCGGGAGTTCGCACGATTCGTACGGCAGGCCCGGTAGCCCGCCCCATTTCTTCTTGAATTGGCGTATGCCATCATTTACGCCTAGACCCAGATGAATATACTTTTTTTTCTGTTCCTTACTTACTTTGATCATTTCGAGGAACAAAAGGTCAGACGCCCCTTCAATCTGTTTTGAATGACATCCGATCACATAACTGGAGAACTCGGTTGGCGACATGTCCATCACATAAAAAGCCGCCAATTTGTCGCGATGATCCCATGCGTTCAGAACCAGAGAGCCATCTGATTGCCCGACATAATCCCACATTCTAAACAGCAGTTCCTTAATCGATGGCCGAAGGTCGACCCTCGTCGCGAATTCTTGAGCCAGCTCCCGGTGATCGTCACCCAATTTCGTGCCCCGCTCGACAACCAATTTTTCCATAGCCTTGGTGCAAACTTTTTGTAGTCTGCCTGGGATAACTCCGCCATCCAAATCGAGTGTGTAGTAACAATCGCTCTCCCGTTCGCTGCACGATTTGGCGAATGTGAACGACAACTCAGGTGCGATGAGCGAAATATGAGCAGGGTGAAATATTTCTTTTATTTCAAGCAAAGCTTGATCGAATTCTTCAACACTGAAATCGTGCTGCAACGGGTACCCGATTAGAATCAATCGATCTTCCGTGCGACAGCAAAAGTAGTCCTGGAATAGAAACGGCTCCCCGCTCGAAAGTTGTGTTATCAACCCGACTGAGTGCTCCGGAACGTAAGCTTTATTAAGGATTTCGATCTTTTCGTCATCCGTGATCATTATTCAAATCCTGTCCTGCGATCGCTTTATTTATGACGCTATACTGCTATATTATTTTTGTGTAATCCAGTGCTCTGCGAGTCAATAGGGACTATAATGTTAAATGACGAGGAACAAAATTTCATTTACAGTCACGCATACGTGCCGGAACACTTGCCGGATTACGTGGAATCAATTTCCGGCGCTGAACCCTTTCTGCATGAGGGCCATGTCTGCTTTGTCCTACAGCGCCACTTAATATTTCTGGGATACCCGCTTCAAAACAGTGAAATCGAGATTAAGGACATTTATGAGTCCGCGTGCGACCGTTTCCGGGCAAAAACCGTCTCGTTTATCGGGTCGAGCATTCCCTCTGAAATAGGCCGAACAGAAGATTGTGCAGACGATAGTTACTACAAATTGGACCTACCGCTGAAGCGGTTAAATCAGGATGTGGCTTACATGATTCGCCGGGCCGGGCGGGAACTGCGTATTTCTGAAGGCATCTTTGGCGATGAGCATGAAGCTCTTGTTGATGCATTTTTATTCGAACGCAACTTGGGTCCCGGACACCATGAGATTTTCAACAAGTTGCCATTATATTTGGGTTATTCCAAAACCGTCTGCCTGATAGAAGCCAGAAAAGGGAATGACCTGGCGGCTTTCGATATTATCGATTTTGGCTCGGCGAATTATATGTTCTACATGTTCAATTTCAGATCGTTACAAATAAATGTTCCTGGAGCAAGCGATCTGCTTCTTTACGAAATGGCGCGGTTGGGCGAAAGCAAAGGGAAACTTTCCATTAATCTTGGACTCGGTATAAGCCCCGGTGTCCGACGATTTAAAGAAAAATGGGGCGCAGCTCCATTCCTTGTTTATGCATCTGCTTTGGTTCGAAGGCAGACCCGCGGTCCGCTCGCCAGGATTTTCGGGTTCGGGAACGCACATGAATAGGGACGCTGCTTCAATGAAGTCCTCATCAACGACCTTTGAAAACGGAAAGCATAATGCGCTTGCGACTCCTACCAATAAACCAATGTCTTTTGTCCAAAAAATCTTGCACAAATTGCTTGGCCCTCCAGGACAAGCCGGGCAACAGGTTTCTTTACGTGGAAGAAGACGCTGGCGGCTGCTCCAGGTGGAATCTGCCTTAGCATGCAATCTTAGATGCATCATGTGCCCCTGGAAAGATTTCCGGGCCCAGGTTCGCCACGGCGGGATAATGCAGCCGGAGATCTGGGAAGCGATTAGACCTCACTTAACTGACGTCTTATCTGTTGATTTCACAGGCGGGGGTGAGCCGTTGCTTCAGCCTAAGCTTGTAGAATGGGTTTCTGACGCAAATCGTGCCGGATGCGAAACGGGAATCCTCACCAATGCTCTACTTCTCACCAGGGAAATGTCCCGGAAGCTAATTGCAGCAGGCATCGACTGGGTCTGCATCTCCATTGACGGAGCAGCTAAAGAGGAATATGAAGCTATTCGGATAGGGTCTAATTTTGAAAAAGTTTGCGAAAATGTGGCGAACTTTGCGGGGCTACGCACAGGCAAGCTGCCTAAAATAGTGCTTAATTTCGTGATGATGTCTCACAATTTCCATCAGGTGGAACATATTGTGAGACTTGCGGCACAACTTGGCGTGGATCAGGTGAACTTTAAACAGTGCGAAGTCATCCGTGGGGAGCACGGCAAAGGACACGGGCTTTTCGGAAAAGAATTAAACAAAGAGATAAGATCACGGCAAAAGCAGTTGGACAGGGCGCTGCGTTTAGCTAAGAAACTGGGTGTTCAAACCACAGCTTCGCCTTTCACTCCAATGGAAAGACCGGTATGTGAGCAGGATCCAAGGGACTCGGTATTTATCAGCTACGAAGGAGAGGTTGCTCCGTGCATAAATCTTATTAAAGGAGGTCCAACTATGTTCTTGAGCCGGGAAACGATCATGCCGTCAGTATCTTACGGATGTCTCCCGGGTATGGATCTGCGGGAAATGATGGAGAGCGAAACCTGCAAAATCTATCAGGAAGGATTCCATCAACGTGCCCGCGTTTACGAACAGGTTTCAATGCACGTGCTGATGATTGAGTCAATGCCGACTCCGGAAAAAATTATGCAGGAGGCTCTCAGAAACATGCCGGAGGCGCCTGAAGGCTGTAGAGAATGCCATTACCTTTATGGCATATAGATAAGGATGCTTTGGGAAGACTTGCCTTATGAAGGTACTATTTCGAAAAAGACAAAAACTGAGATAAGGAGGTAATTATGAATACAAAAATGTTTGCTATCATTGGAACTACATGCCTTTTTCTGTTTGCCTGTTTTTCAGGCCTTTTTGCTCAAGAGCTTAAACCGATCCAACTTTTGCCGCCTCAGCTGGAAAAGAGCAAACCTCTCATGCAGGTCCTGAAAGAGAGGCACACTAGTCGCGAATTCAATCCCGACAAGCTACCCGTTGATGTGCTCTCGAATCTCCTTTGGGCTGCCGCGGGGATAAATAGGCCCGATTCCGGAAAGCGGACGTCCCCGACAGCTCAGAACAAACAGGAAATCGATATTTATGTGTCAACAGCAGAAGGTATTTACCTTTACGATCCAAAAGAAAACATTTTGAAACCGATTGTACCGGGAGATCTGCGGGGTTACACAGGCCTCCAGGATTTTGTGAAGGAAGCGCCTGTAAACCTGGTTTATGTGGCGGATCTGGCCAAAATGAGCGAGCGCGAAGAAAAAGAAAAAATGATGTGGGCCGGAGCGGACACCGGGTTCATCAGCGAAAATGTATATTTATTCTGCACCTCAGAGGGATTGGCAACGGTGGTCCGAGCCAATGTTGATCGGCCTAAATTAGCCGAGGTCATGAAACTGCGGCCAGATCAAAAGATTACATTTACTCAAACCATCGGGTACCCAAAAGGAAGTAAAGCCAAATAGCTATTGTTACTCAGAACGATCATCGGATAACATAGAAATCGCAGAGAAGCAAAGGGCATCATCCAATTGACATGTGCTTAAACCGAAAGGGGGAAATCAATGGCATTCAAATGGCAACTTCTGATGGCATTCGCCGTATCTATTGTGCTGGTGGGGTGCGGTTCCTCAGTGGAGAAGCAGGTATCTCAACTCTCGGAAACAGTAAGGAGCCTGGAGCAACAAGTTTCCGGATCAAAGGAAGCCATTGCCAAACTGGAACAAAAAGAGGCAGCGCTGAAAGCTGATGTGGACAAGCAGTTTGCGCAAATTAAGGAAGGAATGCAAAAGTTGGAGCAACAGGCGTCCCAGCCAAAGGAAGCCATCAGTAGGCTAGAACAGAAAGGGGACTCTCTGAAGACAGATTTTTACAAAGAATTGGGGGAACTTAGGGAAGCGATAAAAGAGATGGAAAAAAAGGTTGGGCAACCAAAGGAAGGCAGCTCGGCGGAACCCCCGAAACCGCCTCCGCAGTAAAATCCACTGTTGCTGTTTGATTTGCTGACAACTTGCCCATGTTGGTAGGAGCGCACGGCCGTGCGCCCCTACCCGGTTTTCGATTATCCGACCACGGGCGGGTTTAAAACCCGCCCCTACAGCGCATCGTCCTGCGATTTTGGCGGATGCCGTAATTGGGAGATAATTCCGCAACAACTGCCATAACGCCCTCTAGTTCTCAACCTCGGTTTCCCAGAGCCGTAGGACCACTCGTCCGTCCTTTAATCGACCCCTTATTTTTTCCATGTGTCTCAGAGCCGCTGTTTCTCTCTTGAACGTATCTTCGCTGACTTGGAGATCTTTCCACATGTCCGCTGGCTCGGCCTCGACTGCGTTACGCAAGAAATCAATAATCCGCGACTGAATTTCATTCAGTTGTAGGCCCTGCGAGCCCGCGGCTTCCAGGCGTTTGGCGCTGTGGATCGCCCACGGATCGCAGGAGCGAGTAGGTGAAAGCGCATCCATGTAGCAGTCATCACACAGGGTATGGCCACAAGTCGTGCGCTTCGCTTTCGGGGATCTGAGTCTGACATTTATCGCAATTCATCCTCCACCCTCCCTGATTAGTGGAAGTCATTTTCTTTTGAGAGCTTTTTTCTCATCAAATTTCAGCCCGCGCACGTCAAGGGGCGTTCATCAGTGTCGAGGCCGGTCTCTTCGCCAAAACGATGCCGAGCCAAGAAATTGATGATGAATATCGCGTATTCGTCCGGTTGGAGTTCGTAAGTGTTATGGCCACACTTCGGCAGGACTGCAAGCTCCCCTTTGGGAAGCCCACGATAAAACGCCACTCCCTGCTCCACATCGAAAAGAAAGCTCCTGTCGGGGTACAAAACCAGAGTCGGGCAATTCACGTTCGGCAAAACAGGCCGTATATCGAAGAAATAGCGACCGTATTCGCCGCCGTACAAACGAAACTGGTTGAAAAAAGTTTCAGTCTTTTCTCCATGCCATTCAATCAGCTTTGTTTGCATCTCGGGGTCGAGTTCATGGAATGGCTTTGCAAATTTTTCCGCGTTAAAGTCAGATAAATGAACAGTGCTGTAGCACATAGTGCTTGATATGATAACGTTTTTCACGTACTGAGGGTATTTGGCCGCATAATCGATTGCCAGCACGCCGCCTTCGCACTGACCAAGGAGATGAAATGTGTCAAGCCCGAGCCAATCGCGGAATTCGTCCAGTTCACGCACGCATTCCTGTCTGAAGTCGTCACTGACGTAAAATTCGTTGAATCCTTCTCCCTGTTCAGACTGCCCGAATCCTCTTCGGTCATAGCAGATTGTCTTATATCCCTGGTCTACCAATCGGGGTACGAGTTTGTCCCACATTTTTGTGCAACCGAAACCATGATGCAAAAGCAGCACTGGATCACCAAAACCCTCAATGTCATAATACAAGTTGATCCCATTTATGTCGGCAAAAGGCATGACGAACACCTCCGAAGAGTTCCCGGGGGAGGCCTTTTGAAAAATGGCATTCCCCACTCCCTCTCACAAATTATTCCCCATTTTTTGGCACCGGGAGCCAATCACATTAAAAGGAATCGTAGCTCTCGCAAACCTATTGTAAAATTCCATACGGCTCGTAACCGTGGGCTCTTTAAAGCATTAGCATATACACCCTGAAGCTTCAATATTCACTATTCCCCGATAATCTAACTCACCGACGGATTTGGCTCTTACATTGCCAGCTCCTTCACGTACATACGAACCAAGCAGGAGGCCCAGAGGAGAAGTCGTTCTCGGCCTCGTGTACCCGATCCTAACCGGATTTTTGACGTATCGGAGAGTATAACCGCAGCACCGTACAGCCCTGTGCCAAGATATTTAGGTCATCCCTTGACCTACCGCCAGCCTAATAAAAGTTCTTGCCGGAGGGACCGGGCCCACTCGGCGTGGGGCCATAGGACTTGCCGGGAAAACCTTTTTTGCAATCCCGCGTTCTGCGCGGGACCCAAACCCTTTCCCAAATCCCGCGAAACGCGGGACTAAATGGTTGACATAGCCTTCAGCATGTTTGCAATTATCATCCGCCTTTGTGGGGTAGTCCCGAAAGTCCACGGGATGGCAATTCCCGAATCTGTAGAGATCGTTCGCTTGGCTCGCAAATGACTTCCCGGTCGGAATTGCTTCGATACATTCGTGCAACCGCCGGCCATTTAGGAGTTTTTTGCCGGAGGGTTCGGGAATCCCGCGGGACGCGGGACAAAAAAGCGGGTTCCCGGACTTCTCCCCTTCTCGTTATCGTTTAAGCGCCAGTGTGAGCCCGTCGGCTATGGGCACCATGCTCAAGAATATCCGATCGTCGTTAAGTAGCTTTACATTGAATGCTTTGATTGAGGAAGTGTCCGGATCGTATTGACCGGATTCCAGCACTCTGCCGCTCCAGAGCACATTATCAACAGCTATTAGCCCACCGGTTGGCAACAATTTCAGGGACTTCTCGTAATAGTCGTTGTAGTTCTCTTTATCCGCGTCGATGAAGATGAAATCGAAAGAACCTGCCAAGTTTTCAGCCAAAAGACTGTCCAGCGTCTCAATTGCCGGCGCGAGCCTGAGATCCACTTTGTGGGACACACCGGCTTCGGCCCAATATCTTTTGGCCACGGATGTCCATTCTTCGTTAACATCGCACGCGACGAGCTTCCCGTTATCAGGCAAGGCCAAGGCCACACAAAGGGAGCTGTAACCCGTATACACGCCAATATCTATTGTTTTGGTCGCGCCGATCAAATGGATCATCAGTGACATAAATTGCCCCTGGTCCGGTGAAATTTGCATGAACGAATGCGGGTAATTCTCGGTTTCCTCACGTAAGCGGCGCAAAATATCGGGCTCCCGCAGAGAAACCGACAAAATATACTTATACAATTCATCAGAAATCTTGATAATTCCCTTGGACATTCATTTCTCCAATTCGTTAATTCAGGGCGGTGTTGAACGAAAATCTTTGAGCATGAGTAATTCGGCGGGCCCCCCTGTATCAACTAAGATTGTACTTCAGAATAAATAATTGAAGTGGGTTAGAACGAATTTACAGCAGAAATCTCAGAGAGCGCAGAGTTAATAACGAAATTCTGCGTAGTCTCTGGGATCTCCGCTGTTCACGTTCTCAAATCAGAATCATGTTGTACTCTTTGTGACATGACTATTCTCAAGCGGCTTTCTCGTCGCTTTCCCAGACACCGAAGGGATTCTTTTGAGGGTCCATCATGACCGCATACCATCCCATGCCTTTAACCGGTGTTCTTGGAACAATTACGGTCGCTCCCGTTTCCTTTGCCTTTCTGACGGCTTCTTCAGACGAATCTACACAAACGTAAAAGGTCGGTTTCTGATCCGGACTCATGCGGGCCATCATGCCGCCCATTGGTTTTTCTTCGCCGTGTTTGACGTTGTAATACTCCATATCTGCCATGATCTTTTCGAAATCCCATTCAAAGAGATTATGGTAAAAGCCTTGCAATGCTCCTAGATTGTCCGCAGGGATCTCAATGTGACAAATGCTTCCTTTCATAATTCGATCCTCCCGCTTTTGTTGCATAAGAGCAACGGTCATTTGGTATTCCGGCGCTGTTTGTAATACAAGCACAGGCAATACTTATCAAATAGTAGCTACGTCGAGGAAGGTAGGCAAACCGACACTAAATCTTTCTGAAAAGCGTCTTCCCCTGCAATCTCAAGTCGTTGATGATTCGTATGTTATTTCGACAGACATACATTGAAGGTGGAGAGAGCTATGCTTTTTTTTGAGAGAGCCGCATATTTAGTAAAAGGAGCAACAATATGCCGGTCCTTTTCGACCTTTTTAAAATCAAAGACAAGCAAAAGACAGGCGGATCTGGTGCTGCCGGCTCGAGAGATGCTCAGGGATCCATATTGGCCATGCAGGGCAGCTCTAGCTCTCGATGCGAAGGACAAATGTTACGGCCAGCCGCCTTACGCACATTGGATTTGAAATAATTGGACCAAAACGGAACGAGGTAAAAGATATGACAATATTGATCATCAAAACATTATTCATAATTTGCGGCATGTCCTTGTTGTTTTCAATGACAACTGGAGTTCAGTCTAAATACGAAAAAGCCACATTTGCAGGCGGATGTTTTTGGTGCATGGAATCGGCCTTCGAAAAAATTCCCGGTGTCATCGATGTAGTATCAGGCTATGAAGGCGGCACTGGTAAAGATCCGACATATGAGAGCTATGCGCAAAAAGGACATGTCGAAGTTATCCAGGTGACGTACGATCCTTCCAAAGTCTCCTATGAAGAGCTTCTGAAGGTCTTCTGGATGCAAATAGATCCTACGGATACCGGAGGCCAGTTCGTCGATCGAGGCCCACAATACCGGTCCGCGGTCTTTTACCACAATGAAGATCAAAAAAGATTGGCCGAAAAGTCAAAAGAGGAACTCGGTAAATCGGGGAAATTCGAAAAACCTGTGGTAACGGAAATCATTCCGTCTTCCACATTTTACAAGGCCGAAGATTATCATCAGGATTATTACAAGAAAAATCCGCTGCGATATAAATATTATCGGTATGCTTCAGGCCGAGATCAGTTTCTGAATGAAGTCTGGGGCAAGGACCGGAATGAACAGTGGGAGAAGGCCGCCACAAAGGGCAATAAGATGAGCAAGGAGGAACTCAAGCAGAAGCTGACTCCTCTCCAGTACAAGGTTACTCAGGAGGAGGGGACGGAACCAGCTTTTCATAATGAATATTGGGATAATAAGAAACCGGGAATCTATGTGGATGTAGTTTCCGGAGAGCCTCTTTTCAGCTCTTTGGATAAATACGATTCCGGCACAGGATGGCCGAGCTTCACCAAGCCATTGGAGCTTGGAAATATAAAGGAAAAAGAAGACAGAAGCTTTTTCACGACTCGAACCGAAGTGCGGAGTAAGGGATCGGATTCTCACTTAGGGCACGTGTTTAACGACGGACCAAGACCAACCGGGCTTCGGTATTGCATGAATTCGGCAGCACTCCGTTTTGTACCGAAAGATGACCTTGAAAAAGAAGGATACGGAAAGTATAAGGAGCTTTTCAAGGAATAGGTTTAAGAAGGACCGGCGCCGGGGACGGACGCCACAGAATTTTGGTAAGGGCCGGCCTTCCGATCAATAACCACCGGCGTCCGTGCGGGTCGATCCAAATGTGACTGTGAAAGAGAGCCCTGGATGTACCCTATGTCACATCGCCGTGCTCTCATTATTCTTTGAGTCACCCCAGCCAATTAGTCCCGCGTTTCGCGGGATTGCCGGAGAGGCCGGGTCCCGCGCAGAACGCTGGATTACATAAAAAGCGGGTTCCCGGATTATCTTCCTGCTTCCCCTCAGGCGGCGGCAATCACAATACAAACGCGGCGCTTAGGCGGCGTATTATTTGTTGAACTAAACCGAGCTTTTTGGATTTCAGATTTCGGCTCATATATCCTGCCCATGCAGTGGATTTGTACGGGGCCAATCTCGAGAAAATATCAATGAGCTGTCCGTCCAAACCGATCAGGACGCGACCTTTCTTTTTCTTAATGGCTTTAATGATGCTTTTGGCTGCGTCCTCAGCAGAGGTCAGCGCTGCATTTTCAAAAAATGAGATGCATTCTTCCTGAGTCATTCCCTCACACGCGATTTTGAAGAATCGAGCATTACGATGCAAATTTGTCTTCACTCCACCAGGGATAACAGACGTAACAGAAATGTTTGTGCCCTGTAATTCCTGGAACAGCGTTTCCGTAAAGCACCTCAAAGCCGCTTTAGCCGAAGCGTATGCCCCATTGTTGGGATTTGGCACAATACCATCCACACTCGACAAATTAACTATATGAGCCTCAGGGCTCTGTTTGAGGAATGGGAGAAAGGCCTTGGTTGTGTAAACAGCACCCCAGAAATTCACAGCCATTACCCATTCAAAGTATTGATAACCTATGTCCTCAATTGTCTCCAATACTGCCACCCCTGCGCAGTTGATCAAGATGTCTATTCGCCCGTGGGCTTGAATTATGTCCGCGGCAAATTCATATACTTTTTCTCGATCCGAAATGTCCAAAAAATGAATTGTGGTTCTTGATTT
Organism: Desulfomonilaceae bacterium; assembly: GCA_052144015.1. Lineage (GTDB taxonomy): Bacteria > Desulfobacterota > Desulfomonilia > Desulfomonilales > Desulfomonilaceae > DATJPW01. The sequence goes on along the minus strand of JBKQRG010000401.1, from coordinate 4,691 downwards.
CGAATCAATCTGACCTGCAACAGAAGCGAGTCCTTTCTCATCGAGATCCGCAAGCGCTAGCACACATCCCTGATCCGCCAACTGGATCGCGAGCGCACGACCAATGCCTGAAGCGCTCCCCACGATTACAGCAACCTTGTTATTTAAATCTTTCATTAAAGAGATCTCCTTTTGATTCCGACACTGCTTCGAGATCCCTCATATACCAAGATCAACAGCATCTTTTATGTTCTCCCAAATCACATGAAAGTCTTGTTGCAGTAGCCAGTCTATTGTTTCGAACATCGCAACGGCTTCCATATCCGTGCGACCAGGCGACCATAGGTAGTCAGACCATCCGAATTGACCCCGTGCATATTTCCCGACTACAAATTGTCCGACGGCAAAAAATCCTGTGGCAACTTGCCCGAATCCTACCGCAAGACTCAATGCAAGTTGACCTAAGCCTATTAGACCGAGAACCACTTGACCTATTGCTATCAATCCTATCGCATATTGTCCGATGGCCAGTCCACCTATTGCAATTCTACCTATGGCTATAAAACCCTTTGCTATCCTCTGCTTACCGGCTTCGTCCACACCATATAATATACAAATGAGAGGGATTCCGCAAAATCCGGCTCGGGTCTTCCATTCGAAACCGGAGGTGCTGCGTGCTTTATCGGCTCTCTTGGAACTATCTTTGACAAGCTGCGATGGCTGAACCTCACCTGCCGGCATATTTATCTCCTGAAACCAGAACCGATCTCATTATTGAAATATCATATCATAGACAAATTGCCACCACGCGCGCATACTTTTAACATGAAACAGGAACGACTCGAATCATATAGGGAAAGACGGGACTTTCAGCGTACTCCTGAGCCGGCGGGAAAAGCGAGGACAGAGCACAAGAAGCCGGTATTTGTGATCCAAAAGCATGACGCGCGGCGTCTCCATTACGATTTACGCATCGAAATTAATGGAGTGCTCAAATCATGGGCTGTTCCCAAGGGTCCATCAACCGATCCTGCAGAGAAGAGACTCGCCGTAGCTACTGAGGATCATCCGATGGAGTACACCGAATTTGAGGGATCGATTCCCGAGGGAGAATACGGCGCGGGCGAAATGATCGTCTGGGACAGAGGCTATTATATTAATATTACGCAGAAAAATGGTGAAAGTATTCCTGCGGACAAGGCCATAGAACATGGCCATCTAGCTATTTGGTTAGAAGGAGAAAAAGTTAGAGGTGGATATGCTCTGAATCGATTTAAACGAGAGGATAAAGAGCAATGGCTGCTGGTGAAGATGAAAGATGAAGCGGCCGATCCGGCCGATGACCTTTTGGTCACACAACCGGAATCGGTTCTCAGCGGCCGCACTGTTGAAGATTTAAGAGCAAAAAACAAGAATGCAAGCCCTGCAAGTACTCTAAAACAAGTCATTAATTTAGTTCAAAATCTGACCGCGAAAGATCGTGACACCGATAAGACCATGCCCCCGCGCATTGAACCGATGCTTGCCTTACTCTCCAAAATGCCGGCCAATTCTGAAGATTATACTTTTGAGTTCAAATGGGACGGGATTCGCGCCATATATTACTGGAACGGAAAGAGAATGCGGATGGAGAGCCGCAACAAAATCGATGTAACCCATCGTTGGCCTGAATTGAAGAAGCTTGGCAAAGTATTCGGTTCCACCCCGATAATTCTGGACGGAGAAATTGTAGCGTTGGATGAAAACGGCCGAATCAGCTTTAGTCTGCTGAAAAGGCGAATGCATTTATCCTCAAAACCCACTGCAGAGCAAATTCGCTCGGTGCCGATGGTCTACATGATCTTTGACGTTTTGTATTTCCATGATCGTGTTCTAATGCCATTGCCCTATACCCAACGCCGACAAATTCTGGAAGAACTGAACCTGGGGAGTGACAACTGGCAGGTGCCGCCATCATCGAAGGACAATGGGGAAGCCCTATTGAAAGCCGCTCTGGAAAATCATTTGGAAGGCATAGTAGCCAAAATGAGTGACAGCCCGTACCAGCCGGGGATACGCTCAAGAGCTTGGCTCAAAATAAAGGGTGTCAATAGACAAGAATTCGTGATCGGAGGCTGGATTCCTGAGAAAGAAGATATCAAGCGTGGCATCGGTGCCTTATTGGTAGGATACCGCGACGATAAAGGCCAATTAATTTTTGCCGGTAAAGTTGGGACAGGTTTCAATGACAATGACAGGATGGAGCTCAAGAATAGATTTGAAAAAATTGCTCGAGACAATAATCCTTTCTCATCTACAGTACGCGACAGAAATATAATTTTTGTTGACCCCGTTACAGTCGCGGAAGTTGAATTTCGTGAATGGACACCGGACGGACGCTTGCGCCATCCATCGTTTAAAGGCCTCCGGGAGGATAAGAAACCGCGTGAAATTATAAGAGAAACTCCCGTATCTAATTGAGAATAAGGAATTACTATTTATAGGAGAGCAATTATGCCTAGAGCGCTTTGGAGCGGTTCAATTAGTTTTGGACTTGTAAACATTCCCGTTAAAATGTTTCCCGCTACTCAGGACAAGGGGATCCACTTTCATCAGATAGACTCAAAAACCAAGTGTCGAGTGCATCATAAATTGTTTTGTCCTGGACGCGGGGACATCTCGCCCACTGATATAACCAAAGGTTACGAAATAGCTCCGGATCAATATATCATTGTTGATCAGAACGAGCTGGAAGCGTTGGAACCGGAAAAGAGCCATGCCATTGAAATAACGGAATTTGTGGATTTGGCTTCAATTGACCCGCTGTATTATGACAGACCATACTATCTGTTGCCCGATAAAACAGCGGCAAAGGCTTACCGCTTGCTGGTGAAGGCAATGTCCAAGTCAAACAAGGTCGGAATCGCAAAATTTGTGTTGCGAAATAAGGAATATGTTGCAGCTCTGCGCCCTATTGGCGATGTCATGTGCATTGAGATTATGCGTTTTGCGGATGAACTGGTTTCGACGGAACAGCTTGAGACGCCCAAGAATGTCGAAGTCGGCGACAAGGAATTGAAGATGGCGCAGCAATTGATCGAATCGCTAACTGAGGAGTTTCAGCCGGAAAAATACCACGATGATTATACCGAAAAAGTGAAGGAGCTGATCGATCGTAAAGCACAGGGTAAGGAGATCGTTACCGAACCGGCCGCGCCTAAGACTGAGGGTAAAGTAGTCAGTCTTATGGCGGCACTCGAAAAAAGCCTGAAGAAAGCAGCCGAAAAGAAGGCGGCTACGACGAACACCTCATCGAAAAAGCGAAAACTTAAGGCATCATGAGTCCTGTCCAATCTAAAGAAGAGACGGATACAAAATATCTCACCATCAATGAGCAGCGTCTAAAGCTCACGCATCTTGATAAAATTTTGTATCCGGAAAGTGATTTCACCAAAGCGGATGTGATCGATTACTACGCCCGGATCGGGCCGGTTATAACGCCGCATCTGAAAAACCGGCCTTTGACATTGAAGCGTTACCCGAACGGAGTGAATGAAGAGTATTTTTATGAAAAGCAATGCCCCAAGTTTCATCCTAAATGGGTTGAAACGGCAAGAATTCAGGGCGAGGAAAAAATTATAAATTTTTGTATGGCAAACGATTTGCCTTCACTCATATGGATCGCCAACCTGGCTTCCTTAGAATTGCACACCTCTTTGTCGTTATCGAATGACATTCTGCGACCCACAATGATGGTATTCGATCTCGACCCCGGTCCACCTGCCACGCTGCTACAATGCATCGAGATCGGTCTTAAATTACGTGATGTATTGCAAGATTTGGAATTGCAAAGTTTTCCCAAAACCTCGGGAGGAAAAGGGCTGCACGTTTATATTCCATTGAACACGCCGGTTACATACGATCAGACAAAACCATTTGCTCATGCTATTGCTGAATTGATGGAAAAGCGTCACAGGGATCTGGTTACTTCGAACATGAGAAAGGATTTGCGTAACGGAAAAGTATTCGTGGATTGGAGCCAAAATGACGACCACAAAACAACTGTTTGCGCCTACTCCCTGAGAGCCGGGCCCAAGCCCACAGTTTCTGCTCCCATAGAATGGCAAGAATGCGAGAAGGCATTGAAGAAAAAAGACACTTCAAATCTGGTCTTTAAGGCTCGAGACATGCTCAAAAGGGTCGAGCGCAAAGGCGATCTTTTTGCCCCGGTGACGAAGCTGAAACAAAAGCTGCCTTCGCTTTGAGGCGGCCTGAACAGGTTGCCCAACAGACAGATAGGGTTAATTGACACTCGGCCTTAAGAGCCCATAAGTTCATGGTGACGATCAGCCTACCTTGCGTTCGGGATTTTCGGGATCATTTTGCCATCTTGCGGGGTTTGTGCGAATATATTCTCGAATAGCATTCAACCCCTTTTCGCCTCGAATGATGTGCTCATAATAATTGCGCTGCCATACCTGGATCGTTGCAAGCCCCAAGTGTTTTTTGATCGCTATGGTGCATGTCGATTTAAATCCGGCGATGAGTGATCCAAGCGACCGTTTTTTTGGACCACGGATTTGATAGGGGTAGGAACAGCCGGTTTCCCGGCCGCTCCCCCCTCCGAACCGTACGTGCGGATCTCCCGCATACGGCTCTCCAGTCGGTGGTTCACCCCATAAGGGGACTGACTAACCATACAGAGGATGTAGGTGAGAGAACATCCTAAATAT
>JBKQRG010000400.1:0-5791 GCA_052144015.1 Desulfomonilaceae bacterium | reverse complement strand
CAAGATAATTGTAGCAACTATATTTGTAGTGCTTTCATAAGGTTAGCACTATAACATTTTGCTTGACACACAACCGAGGAAGGTGCAAAATACGAGGGTTCGGTTGTGGCGGAGAGTACAGGGATCGAACCTGCGCATCGCGGTTCCCCTCGGAAGGTAGCGCGATGACCACGGTTTATAAGACCGGTGCTTTACCGCTCAGCCAACTCTCCATACCATGGTGGACCTGAGGGGAGTCGAACCCCCGACCGATGGCGTCAATCCTCCGGTCGGCCCCACGGCCCAGGCCCAATGCAGTCTAGGCTGTAGGAGGTGCTTCTGCACTTCCTACAGCCCTCACTTTATTTTTTCCCCTTCACAAACTCTGAAATGTCAGCAACAAGAGTGCCGCTCTTCTCATCATAGGTTGCCGGAAAGGCTCTCGTCTCCATTAGCTCAATCCCGTACGTCTTCATGAAAGCCACGCCACTCATCGTGGCGTGGCTTTTCTGAGCAATAACTCCGATTGGATAAGCGTCGGGCTCCGCCTTCCTGAGGATTCTAATTCCGATAAGCCCTTTTTCCTTGTCAAACATGAGAAGGCCATGTCTTCGATCTCCCAGTATCCTGACAACAGCCGTGTTCAATCCAATTATCCCAGTCTTGCCAAGTGTAATCGTCGGGCTCTTTGGGTTCGGACGCGAAGAGCGATGGTACATTTCCCAGGCCATAATATTCTCCTTATCACGGAGATTGACCGTGAACGATTTTGACCGTAGAAAGCCTACCAAACCTAGGGGGACATGTCAAGTAGCTTATAGTTGTTCCAGGTGAATTCTTAATAGAAGATGTCATACAAGGCAGTTGGGAGGATAGAGATCGCGCATTCCCCTAACTCAGTAAACCTTCAATCATCTTCCCCTCTTCTTGAGTTCAGATTTTTCACCTTGTTTTCCTGAGACATCAACCAGTAAGATTTCGTTCATATCGTCGAAAGTGGCAGGATACGCCTTCGTCTTGTCTGGAAAAATTCCATAGGTCTTCAAGAATGAAACCCCCGCAATTGTGCCATGGCCTAAGTTCTTTGTGACCTTGATGGGATATGCATCTGGGTCATTGTTCTTAAAGAACTTAATACCAATTAAATGCTTTTCTCTGTCGAAAAGGAGATGGGCAAACCTATTATCTCCAATTATGTTCCTTGTTACTGCTGCGTTGAGACCGATCATCCCACTGCCCGAGAGCGTTACCATTGGGTCTTTCGGGCTAGGCCTAGTGTGCCGCTTGAATAATTCAAACGCCATAATCAACACCTCCTTTCGGGTTGGAATTTTAGTCCAAAGAACCATTGCTTGTAAAGAATTTCGTAACATACCACGAATGGTATGGACGCAAGAAGTTAACGCTAACTGGATAGACGATATGTGTCGGAGACTCCCGCGTCTGACCCGTTGGGTTTATCACGTCGAATCCAAATCTGTTCTTAAGATATTGATTGTTATAGCTTTGTGCCCCATGCGTGCCCTCTTGCAAGGAATCTATGGAGCTGCGAAGATGTAAACATCATCCCAGCCTCTGATGGGAAACTGTCACGCTGGCCCCGGTTCCTTATAGGTGGAACCGGGTTTAATTTTTTATGGCCAAAATTTTCTTTTTCGTAGATGGTTTCAACTTATATCACGCACTGGATCATTTTGAAGGTGCTCCAGACCATGATCGGTACTGCAAATATAAGTGGATAAGCCTAATGAAGCTTTGTAATTGCTATATACGGGAGAAAGATGATTCTGCCGCAGCCATACTGTATTTTACAGCCCTTGCCCTGTGGGACCCCGGTAAAGTTTCGAGACACAAGTTATTTATCAAGGCTCAGGAAAACGAGGGAGTAACGGTTATCTACGGCGAGTTTAAGCGGCGAATAAGAAAATGCAAGTTGTGTACCAGGGAATTTCCCGCATTTGAGGAGAAGCAAACCGATGTAAATATAGCTGTTCAGCTCTTTCAACTCGCCTTTGAAGATAGATACGATAAGGCAGTCATTATCTCGGGAGACTCAGACCTGCTCCCTGCGGTCAAAGCTGTTCAGCGGATATTTCCAAGAAAACAAGTTGGTTTAGTTGTGCCCATAGGAAGGGGATCAGAAACGTTTAGGAAGCAAGTAGATTTCTCGTATAGAATGAAGGAGTCTCATCTCAAAATTAGTTCATACAATCAGAATTTGGTTTTGAAGGACGGAACAACGCTTATTTGCCCGCCAGAGTGGAGATAGCAGCATCCCAAATATCTTGAATTATCCCATCGCTAGATTATCAACACAAAATTAAGGCAGTACCGTGCGCCGGGTAGTGGGCCAGTTTGATCCATGCGGTAGAGGAATCATAGACGGGACCGGTAAACACAACGGCGTTGATCGCGGGTACCCGGACAAGTGCTGAGGATCATCAACGCCCCAGATGGCACAATGACTTGTCCTGAAACGGCGTTCGGATCCTCGAAGGGGACTTCCGGGCAGTCAGGGGTTGCACTTCTACAATGAGGGCATTATCGCGCAGGTCGTTGTTCGCAATCCTAAAGACTCGGCTCGAAATTCCCGATAGAATAGCTTGGGCACGTTTGATAGGGCCGCGAAGACAACGCTACGCCCGACCATCGCCACTGGAGGAACTGTGCAGGTCTTCGATCATATCGACCCCCGAAAGCTCGAGCGGCGCGACGCGGAGCTGTGGATAATGGCTATCACCATGATCGGCATCCTAGCCGGGGGGATGGCCTTGCTCATGTACTTCTCTTCCCTCTGGAGTCCTGTGCTCCCCAAGGGGGTATCGCTGCGAGAAATCATCTTCAGTTTTTGTGTTCTGTCTCTGCTTCTCGTCGCATATCTCGCCGAAAGGCAGTTGACGGTGCGTCACCTGCGCCAGCAGCTCCGGGAAGAACGGACGCGGACGGCGAGGCTGCTCGGCCAGGCGAGCGCCGACCTACTCGAAACCTTACCGGACCTCGAGAAGTTTCGGGCCCGATTGAAGCTCGAGTTTTCCGGTGCGGAGACCTTCCAGCAGCCGCTCTCACTGGTGCTAACTGTTCTCAGACCTTCACGGCAGGTGCTCGAGTCCGCCGAGACTTCGACGGTGATTGCGGACGCGGTCAAGGCCACGATCCGAATGCTCCGTGGCGAGGACACGGTCTATCTGCTCGCGCAGGGAGTGTTCGGGATCCTACTGCCCGGGATACTCGAGGAAGACGCCGACCGCGTGGCGGAGCGTCTGCGCGAACGATTGCTTGATGCTTCTGGTGCCAACAACCGCTTTGCGTTTAACATGCATGTGATCAACTATCCTCGGCATGTTGCTTCCATCAGCGAAATCGATGACTTCATCGAGTCCTGCGGCGCCGAGGCCGGCCCCGAAAAGCCCCCAGTCTGAAACGCTGGCGCTGTAGAAATGGCGCTGTCGCAGCACTGGGAGGTTGTAGCTCATATAAAAACGCCGCAGACATCCCAGCGCCAGCGGCTAAGCGGAGATGTAACCCTCACGGTCCCAAATGGGGTTCAAGGAAATAGATCCTCGCTTGTCGCCTTGCGTTTACGAATCGCTTAGCTCGTCAATTCAAATTGACCTACCAGCGTGCGGCGCGAAGTGATTTCGTAGAACTTATGGTAGCGGCGGTCCGGGCAAAGGCGCGCACCGGCCTCGATTACGGATAGAAGGCGAACCGGGGTGAGCGAGGATCGCCTGCGGAGACAGCCACTTTAGATAAAAACGCAGGGCACCCAACGAGGAATAAAAGTTCTTGACAATCACCGTCAACTGTAGTAGGCTATATTTGATATGTACGGCTCGAACCCCTCCCGTCAACTCCTCTCCAACCTGAGAATTTTATCCAGAGATAGCGAGGTCGGGATATTTCTCCCGCTGACGATAGGGCTATCTACCGAGGGCGATATTCATGGTGGTTCGGGCGTGTCCTCTGTGGCTGGCGAAAAACTGTTCCGGAGGCCACAATGTTTATGAAAACAGAGTGTGTTAGTGAAGAATTGAGGAATTTGCTGTGGTCCGTGGCAAAAATTAAGCATTTTAAAATAAATAACTTACAAAACGATAGCATAGGCTAGAGATAAGTAGGGAAAAAGGATGGTAAAATGAAGGTATTACCCAGAATGTATTTGAAAACAAGCGAGATACAAAATTGACATGGCTCAAATTCACTACGAGGCCAGAATGTCTAAGAGAAATAAGGTACTTATCGCTGCGAGGCCAGAATGTTATTGAATCCAGATGAGTTATGCTCTTGGCCTGAGGCGCCTCCTTGGATTTCCGACAGGCTTGAGATATTTTCATCCGACGGTAAAAAGTGGAGGGGCTTTAAGACAAAAAATGATTCACATCAACTATTTTGCACCTTGCCCTTAATTTGTGGCATAATGTACCCAGATCGAACCACTAATGATCTAGCCACTACCCGCCCCCTTAAGGGGGTCGCTTCATACAAGACCGGGAGAGCCGGGGCAATGACCTACCTCAAATACACCTCGGCTCCTCCCGAGTTATCTAGCGAGCGAAGAAACGCGGGGCGGGAGATTATAGTGGAATTCAACACTCCGATGATTCTTGCCGATCGAGGTTTCAGCCAGCCGACATGACGGCTACGAGGCGGCGGGGCTCAGGCGAAGACGAATAGACGCGGGCTCGAAAGCGCTTTCGTTGGCCGCAGGGAATGAATTGATGCAGAAAGCCCATCGGCTGGCCGAGGCTTAAGTGACGCGGTCGCGAATTTGCGGCGGGCGGCGATTTGCTCGCCAGGACGCAGCGGTATTGTCAGCAGAGTGCCGCTGTGTTATATACGTTGGACGTTGGAGATCGCCAGGAGGTAAGAATCTACCGGGTGGGCGACCCACTTCGGCCAGATCTTTTAAGTTCTGTATAGGGGCAAAGCTTTGAGCCTTGGGGAAGGGGATCTTACTGCGTGAGTTTCATTAACTATGCTTCCCGGGAAATCAACTGCAAAATCGTTTACTACGGCGCCGGTCTGGGCGGTAAGACCACCAACCTCCAGTGGATCTTTGATCAGACCCTGGGGAAAACCGGCGGGAAAATGATCTCCCTGGCCACGGAAACCGACCGCACTCTTTTCTTCGATTTCCTTCCCCTCGACCTCGGCACCATTCGCGGGTTCAAGACCCGCTTCCACCTCTACACCGTGCCTGGGCAGGTCTTCTACGACGCCAGCCGCAAACTGATTCTGCGGGGCGTGGACGGTGTGGTGTTTGTGGCGGATTCCCAGGAAGAAAGAATGGACGCCAACATTGAAGCGTTGGAAAACCTGCACGAGAACCTGCACGAGCACAATTACGACTTCATGAAGATTCCTTATGTGCTCCAGCTCAACAAGCGCGACTTGCCCAATGTGCTTCCGGTGGAGGAATTGAAAAAGGCCCTGGTGAAGAAAAATGAGCCCGCTTTTGAGGCCGTGGCCTTTAAAGGAGTGGGAGTGTTTGAGACCCTGAAGGAGTGCGGCCGGATGGTCTTGGCGGAGTTGAAGAAGGGCTGATGATTTTGGATTTTCGATTTTGAATTTTGGATTGGGCCAGCCTCTCAGGAACACACTGAGGTTTTCATGTTAAGAAGCGCAGAATAAGGCAAACGGCGCCTGACTCTGTAATCCAAAATCTAAAATCCAAAATTCAATTGGTTTCCGTGGCGCTGGTGAGTTCGAAGAAATGGTGCCCCATGATCGCCAGCGTTATAGCCTTGCTGAAGTGGGGCCGCTGGCGCCGCAGTGAGAGGACGAGGAATTTACAGTACAACAGGCGGTAGTT
>JBKQRG010000399.1:0-2892 GCA_052144015.1 Desulfomonilaceae bacterium | reverse complement strand
TCCTCTGTATGGTTAGTCAGTCCCCTTATGGGGTGAACCACCGACTGGAGAGCCGTATGCGGGAGATCCGCACGTACGGTTCGGAGGGGGGAGCGGCCGGGCAACCGGCTGTTCCTACCCCTATCAGTGGCTGTTTGCTACCAACCGCCAATTGCAACAGCATACGACATCTGTTGGGTTCCGTCTCTGCATTGATGTCGTGGCACGACTTAGGGTTCACGAAGAATTCTGAGGCAGTTTCAGATTCCTACCCCCAGGCAGCGTGCGGCCTACCGGACCAGCCCGACGGAAAATGCTATTAGAAATTGGCCTGCGTAGTACATCGGTAATCCCATTAGTTTATTAACAAATTGCGGGGCTACAAACCTGTCTCTGGCTACTAATATATCCGACAAATAAAAACATGATGCTCCGATTAACACACTCCACCCGCCCGCCCGGTTCACGGGAGTATTAAAGAAAACAACCGACGCTACAGCCATCATCACGCTAATCACAATAATATAAGCCGCTACCGGGATGAGCATCTTCCCTAAATGCGGGCGTAGCCACATGAAAATCCCAATACTGACAGCCGCAAGGACCAGATGCGCCGGGCTGAACCACTGACTCGAGTTAATGAGACCCATAAAAGCAACAATATAGAGAATGTGACCCAACAGGAAGGCTACCAAACCGGCTCTGAAGGCATTCTTCCCCGGAACTGCCAGACAAACGTCCCCCGCCAGACCGCAGATCAGACCCGCGAGAATCGCGTGATAATAGCTCGCCATTGGGTGAGGCTGGATAATGGCAGTAGTTACGAAAAACGCAGAGAGCGGGGCCTTGAACATCAAGATCCATTTTGGAATTGCTTTTTTCTCAGCAATCAGAAGGGCTATTAATAAAACAAATCCCGCACACATGATAAGAAGATTGATCATGTCCAGCTCCTATCCTTGCCCCCTTAAAAGCCAAGTCTCTCATATCTTAGTTTCAAAGATCCACCTATAGAAGCGAGATTGCCGGCTTGACGGGGAGTATAACACTGATGACGTGATTTCTAGGGCACGGGTGATGATCACACTCCACTGCCGGCGTTATGACAATACGGTACCAGAATATGTTAAAGTTACTCCTAGATTCCCGTACATTATAGCTTTGGCCAATTTGCCATAAACAGAGCACAGTTCACCATGGAAAAAATATCAGACTGGCTTCGAAAATTATCCGGCGAAACATCCCTAACTTACGATCCTGAGAGCATTCTGGATGCAGCTATGAGAGGTTCCGTTCGAGACATGCGCAGTTTGATCGAGAATGGTGTGGATATCAATTACAAAGATGAAGAGAATGCCACTGCTTTAATCGCTGCTTCCGTAAAAGGACATCCCAAAATTGTGAACATGCTCCTGGAGCGAGGGGCTGATATCAACATTACGACAGTGCAAGGATTCACGGCTTTATTCGGGGCATCAGGAAAAGGAAACCGGGAAATTGTGAGAATGTTGCTGGAGAAAGGCGCCGATCCAAATATCAGCGAACAACACGGAATCACGCCTCTCATGGTGGCATGCTTCTATGGCCATACTGAGGTGGTGGAATTGCTTTTACGTGCGGGAGCGAATGCAGAATTGAGGAATAACGATGGTTTTGCGGCACTCGAATTAGCAAGAAGCCAAGGACATTCGGAAATTGCGCGGCTGCTGGAAACCCATAGCGCTCGCTCATGAGGATTGGGATCTATACTATTAAACGCCGGCCTCTATTTTCCATTCTGATTTATTTTTGCCCTGAGCAGATATGTGGATAAAGCATTGTTGAAATGCTCGTGCGGATTTCCTCCGAGAGATTCAAGTTGTTTCCAGACCTGGTCGGAAACAGTAATCGCTTTTTCGTTGAGGGAGTTTCGTTTAGGAGTCGTTGTTACTAAGGAGCGTGGTCGTTTCTCAATTGTATCTGCAACTTCGCTTCTGTTGGACTCGAGCTTAAACAGGTATTTGGAGACTATTATTCCGCATTGTGGGCATTCCTCAAATTCCTCGGTTTGAGGCATTTCGCAGAATGGGCATGTCCAAATTGCTTCACTTCGGGTCGCGCGAGAGTCCGGCCCCCCAGAAAGAGGGACTGCGGACTTGGCCTCGGATCCGTATGGGAAATTGTCGTAAGTTTCGATGAATTTAGCTAAACTCTTGAGGCTCTCTTCCGATATTTTGATTATCTCGAAACCGGCAAGCATACCCCTCTCATCTGTGGTGGGACTGGTCCAGCGGCATTGAGCTTGGAATCCAAAAGGGGCGATCGAGAAATATTCATTGGCTAAAACAACTAAGCTCTTGATCTCATCCAGCTTTGTGTCCATTTTCTGAATTCGAATGCCTTTTTCCGATATGTCTCGGATCTCCCCTCGGATTGTTGGATTTTTTGAATCATAGATCAGAACCGGCAGATCGATCTTATGACGGCGCAGGAAACGGAATTTGGTCGTTTTCTCATTTACCTCATTCGGCGCCAATCTTCCATAAAGCTCGGCAGGATCAGCAAATGCCTTCTTGATTTGAGCCAGAACTCCGTCAAGCTCCCTTGCAGTCACAGAATACTTATCCATCAGCTCGCACGAAGTGAAACCGCTGCGAAGATCCTGCACAAATTCTGCCGCGGAAATTTTCGCTCTGGATGTCATGATTTTCTATCTAATCTTCGATTATATTTCAGCCCTAGCACATATGAATTCTCATGTAAACGGCCAATTCGTTCGCGGTCACTAACGCGTCGTGACCGTAAATTTCCAAGAGGCATGTCTCGATCTCGGATGACACGATTTCCCCACATTCCACCGGCTCTCTGATAGGACAGGATTCCTGAAGGCGGCAGAAATCGCGTAATTCCATAACTGCCTGGCCGTACGGGCAT
>JBKQRG010000398.1:0-20169 GCA_052144015.1 Desulfomonilaceae bacterium | reverse complement strand
GGAGGGGAAGTCCTCGTCGCAGACTTCGATGCTGGACACGGAGAATGAAAGCTTCTTCTAGACCCCCGATGTTGCGTTAAATAGATTAACTTGAACCCCCTTTTCATGAAGCGTAGGGCAAATTTCGTCGTAGCGTGACGGGTTTCAGCCATTTTCTGGCGAACTTTAGATCAAAGCGGTGAGAATGGATAGTGGGGAGCCCTGCAATGCTCGATCCAACGCAAATCCTAGCAGAACTTTGGATACGGCGGGACCTGCTTTGGCAAGAGCTGTATCCACATATTGCCGGCTTGAGATTGCTCTTGCAACGTCAATATAATTTTCCCGAGAGAGAAGAGTCAGGATTGTCCTGGAATGAGCGATGTCCGAATCATAATGAATGATTACGCTGCCTGTAACAGTGTTCACCGAGGTCGACTTGATGCCGGAGAGGCTCGCGAGCAGATCCTGAACCTCTTGCGCTCGCTGCGAATTCCTTTTCAAAGATGGAATCTGTATTCTCAGACGCCCTGGCACCTCATGGAGATATTAGTCCATGCGTTTCTCCTTTGCAATTCTGACGAGCTGTGAGGCAATCTTCACGACGAAGACTTTGGCTGCACCGAACTGTTATCAAGACCTGCCGACGACATGTTAGGAGAGTATTAGCAACAAATTAAATGTTAATGTGCAGGCATTTTTAGGGATTACGGTCAGTTCTCAAATTTTCGCTTTCAGGAGCTGTCGCGGTCCGGGAGGTATTCTCATGAGGCTCGATGGGATTGGCGACAACAAGACAGGATAAGGCTCGTATTGAATTTCTAGGCTGCAGAAAAAGCGTCATGGAATTTTGGATCGGACTCTCCGTAGGCATGCATCTCGGCAAAGTGATCGCCGATTACTTGCAAAAGTTTGTCGAGGCCTACGGACTCTTAGATGCGACAACCCTGAAGGAAGTAAAGGAGATAGAGGATGTGGAGAGTGAAATAAGTTTAATCGCTGACGAGTTGGTAGGTGATTGAGCATTTTCATTGAGCCTGACGGGTATCACTGATCAATAAAACCCTAACTTGACATTAGAAGCAATCGGCCACAGGTGCAGATAATGGGAGAACATGGGTTGGCACCGCGGTGTACAAAACGGCTAGAAGGAGGCGCTGAACATGGCAATTTGGGATTTCAGACCAAGGGGTGATCTATGGACTGGCGTGGCAGTGGGGGCCGGCCTGCTTGCGGCACCCGTGGTTATACCCTTGGCATGGTCCGCTACCAGATCTGTGTTGAAGACTATTCTGAAGGGCGGATTCATGCTTTACGAAACGGGTCGGCAAGTTTGGCCGGAAGCCGCGGAAGGTCCTACGAGAAGGCAGGTAAGGGTAATGGAACAAAGGCTACCGGCGCCGGTCCGGAGGATGAAAAGGGACGAGGAGACTGAAGAGGAATTGATTGACAAAGTTAGGGCCGTGGAAGAGCGGGCCAGAGGTGGCCGAGCGAAGCCTAAACCGCGCGCGCCGAAACAGCGGAAAAAAGCCGAAAAGGAGAAGTAGGCGGCGCCAAGAATTCCTGAGCGATCCGCTGTGTGAGTGATTCAGTAATAATGATTTTGGGGCCTGGCCCTGTTTTCGCGGCTCAGGTCTCAGCTTTAATAAGGGAGGGATGGGATGACAGCAGACATATTTAAGTGTCCGCACTGTTTCGGAAATAAACCCGAGAAAGCAAAAGTATGCCTTCATTGCGGGCGGGATGAGCAAGGTTTTGGCCCTATGGTTCGTATCAGCCAGCCGGTGGCAACTTCTGAAAATGCGACGATAAAGAGACGACAAATAACTAGCGATCTAAAGATCCATACGCTCGCTGCCGTTCTCGCCACGACGCTGGGTCTGCTCATGATGTTATCGTCAGGATTAGGCGCTCTTTTATTCATTGTTGGAGTTGTTTTGCTCTTAACCGTGAGAGTCCGAACCTGGTGGCGACAACGCCAATGAGCCCAATCTGGCCAACGTGTGACGGGTTGCACACAAAATTCCTTTTTTTCTGGCAAGATCGTGCCAGCTGAGCCGTGAAGGACGCCCAGGCGGAGATAATCTGTCAGCTATTTGGGTCTAATTGTGCATATCAGCACAACGACTAAAAGTTCAATTAACACGATTGACTTCCACAAGACCGGACCATATTGTCAATCACTATCGCGGGATAACTGACCCACTACCCAATAACTCGAAGTCATGACTCTGCGAGACAAAAAATTATTTGCCCCGATTTGGGAATTTCTGCTCGGCGTAGCGAAAAATGCCGGTGTGGGCGCGTCTCGAAGAAATAGCGAATATTCTTTATTCATACAGGCTTTTGTAAACACTGAAAGCGCAAGGTCTGCCGATGCCTTTGACGTGATTACCAGCGCCCTGAATTTTCACGTCTAAAAAGGTCGGTCCGTGTGGATCGGCATAGAATGGCTCTTCCCAAGGTTCTAAAGATGATGATTCTCGATGATCGTGTGTGCTGGGGAAAGAATAAGAGATTTTCTGCTGTCAGGATAACGTGCTTAGGGTGGCTAATATAAGTGATTCGCTGCGATGAACTTTAATCTGAGAAGCAAAAGTTCAAATCGAGAATTTAAGCACCCTTCACGCATACACGCCGATTCATCGCCGAAATCCTGCCAGTAATCAACGACCGACTTCAGAACTGATTCTTGTTACACCCAACACTTGTTGTCAAAGTCGATCCTTCCGATGAGGAGGCATTCCAAGACACAGCCGGAGGGATTGTGGTTGACCGGGGTACGTACGGGGAGGTATCCTCATAAACCAGGGGGGTAGGCTTTTCAGAAACGTGACGACGTCCTCGCCTCCCTCGGGCCTTGTGGGGTGCCTCATCTGACCTTTGCAGGAACAGGGGAACCGTCCCGCGACCGGACTCCGGCTCAAACACCCCCGAAACGGCAAGACCGCCGCATTCCGGACTATGATCTATGCTCATGTTCTGAACCGGGGAAATAAGGGTGCGAAGAGCCCGGTAAACAACTTGTGAGGAAGGAAGCGGAGCGTGTTATGCAGAAACCATATAAGGCGCTGGATTTAAGCCACATGCATCTCAAGCCATGGGGAAGAAAAGGTTTACGCGAGAATCCAAGTGGGGTCTTATCTGGAAGCAAAACCCGAAAGCGGGTTTATCTGAAAACCATCTAAACATAAGTTGGGCAAATTTATGACCGCCTAAGAAATCACCAACGTCGTAACTCTACTTGTGGCGATAGCCACCTGCTGGCTGCGTGGGCAATTCATCGGATGGGGGCCGTATCAAAAGACTCGTTGTCTCTTCAGACTCGTCCCTATATCGCGTGGTTTGATGAAAATTTTTCTTTTCTCTCGCGCAATCCGGACCGTTTATTTCAGATTGCCGCTTCGATATTTCTGATAGAGTGTGGGGCATAATCGCTGTTAACCTTTGTCTGAACGGATTCGATTAGGAGTTTACCATGCAGGGTTACGCTAAGTTATTTGTCATCTTGCTCGCCGGCTGCTTCCTATATGGGCTTTCCGCTTGCCGGAATGAACCAGTGAAGAAAACGGCGGAACCCCCAAGCGTTACAGTGAGTCTACCCGTTCAAGCGGACGCTCAGAAACATCTGGAATACACCGGATCAACAGCGGCGCTGGAATCAGTAGACATCAGGGCCAGGGTCGCGGGATTTCTCGAAAAAGTCTCTTTCGAGCCACAACAGAATGTGAAAAAGGGGGACCTGCTCTTCGTCATCGACCCTCGTCAATATGAGGCCGCTGTCAAAAAAGCGTCTGCACAACTGGAATCCACACAGGCTACACTCAAGCTTGCGCAGATCGATGAGCAGATCGCAAAAACTCTTCAATCCAAAGATGCTATAAGCTGGCTGAAACTTCAAGAAGCTACCGCAAAAAGCTCAGTTTCAACAGCGGATGTTAATCTTGCCGATGCGAATCTCGAAGAAGCTAAACTCAACCTCGAGTATACACAGGTGATATCCCCCATAGACGGCATAGTCGGCCGAAACCTTGTCGATGTAGGAAACCTTGTCGGGGCCACGGAGAAGACACTCTTAACCACAGTTGTGAATGACGCTTCGATTTACTGCTATTTCAACGTAAGCGCACTCGATTTGCTTTCACTCAAGAGACATTACCAGAAGGGTGGTAACCGTCAACCGGTGAAATTCATGCAAATCCCTGTACTTCTAGGATTAGAGGATGAAGACGGATTCCCTCACAAAGGTAACATTGATTTCACGGATAATGTAGTCAATCAATCAACTGGAACGATGCAGTTTCGGGCCATTTTCCCAAACACTGACGGGTTTCTGTTGCCTGGAATGTTCGCGCGAATTCGCATACCCCTCAAGAAAAGCTCGTCTTTACTTATTCCAGAGGTGGCGATTCAATCTGATCAGGGCGGTAGGTATGTTCTGGTGGTTGACAATCAGGATGTCGTCCAACAGAAGCGCATTAAAATGGGGCAGGAAGAAGAAGGAATGAGAGTGATAAAAGAAGGTATTACACCCGAAGACAGGGTAATCGTTTCCGGTATTCAGCGTGCTAGGCCAGGCTCCAAGGTGAACCCGACCGTATCTCGACCGGCCACCCCGGGACCCAGCTCCGAACCGGAGGAAAAACCCCAACAAAAGTAATCGGAGGCGACTAGAATGCTTAGTCTTTTTTTTATCGAGCGGCCGACATTCGCTTCCGTGGTCTCGATATTGATCATGGTCGCTGGAGCTGTATGTATCTTTTCCTTGCCGGTTTCACAATTTCCGGAAATAACTCCCCCGATGGTTCAGGTTACAGCTTCTTATCCAGGGGCCAGTCCCCAGGTAGTAGCGGACACGGTAGCGGAACCGATTGAGCAACAGATCATCGGCGTTGAAAATATTCTCTACATGTCCAGCACCTGCGCTCTAAATGGTTTATACACCCTCAAGATTACTTTTGCACTGGGAACCAACATCGACATGGCCACTGTCCTTGTTCAAAATAGAGTCGCCTCGGCATTGTCGATGCTACCCCTGGATGTGCAGCGTCAGGGTGTCAATACAATGAAAGCGTCAACATCTTTCGTTGCCATCCTTTGCCTTTACTCACCCGATAAATCATACGACGAACTCTTCCTGACTAATTACGCGACCATTAACATCAAGGATCAATTGAGCCGACTGCCTGGTGTCGGCGCTGTCAACAGTTTTCCAGCCAAGGACTATAGCATGAGGGTTTGGCTCAACCCAAACAAGCTGCAGTACAATAATCTCACCACAAGCGATGTTGTCAATGCGCTTGAGAATCAGAATGTGCAGGTCGCTGCGGGCCGAATAGGCCAGGAAATTGCCCCCAAAGGTCAGGTTTGGGACCTTCAGGTTAACACATTGGGTCGATTGACTGATCCTGAACAGTTTGAAGACATAATTGTAAAAACAGGTGAAGGCGGCAGCCTTGTGCGGGTAAGAGACATCGGCAAAGTTGAATTGGGGGCAAAGAGTTACGATACACTTTCCTATTACAACGGGCTCCCGTCTGTTACGGTTATTGCCTATCAGACACCGGGCTCGAATGAGCTGAACGTGGCTGATAGGGTCAGACGGACCATGAATGACCTTAAAAAGGACTTCCCCAGGGGTGTTGATTACAGCATCGTTTACGAATCCTCGGATTTCGTTAGAGCATCGATCAAAGAGGTCGTGATCACTCTCGTTGTAGCCTTCATTCTAGTTTTCATAGTCGTGTTCATTTTTCTTCAGGATTGGCGAGCCACTCTCGTTCCGGCCACAACGATTCCAGTGTCCATCGTCGGGACTTTTGCATTGATGTATGCGTTCGGGTTCACCATCAATATGATAACTCTGTTTGGCTTGGTGCTGGCCATCGGGATTGTGGTGGATGACTCCATTGTGGTTGTCGAAAACGTTGACCGTAATATGGCGCAGCATGGCTTGACGCCTAGAGACGCGGCTATAAGGGCTATGGACGAGATTACCGGCGCAATTATAGGCATCACACTGGTTCTCATGGCTGTTTTTATTCCTGCGGCTTTTCTCGGTGGGATCACGGGGCAACTGTACCGTCAGTTCTCTCTCACAATAGCTGTTACCACACTCATTAGCGCTGTTAACGCTTTGACGCTCAAACCCGTGCAGTGCTCGTTGTGGCTGAGGCCTCATGACGAGAGCAGGAAGAACGTATTCTCTAGAGGATTTGAAGCGGGATTCGACAAGATTATGATCGTCTACGCCAACGTTGTGTCTTTTCTGGTTCGTCATGTTCCTGTCATGATCGTTCTTTGGGCAATGGCAATGGGAATTACTTACTATGCCTTTACAATAGTCCCTACAGGATTCCTGCCGCAGGAGGACGATGGTCTGATCTTGATTAACGCCCAACTTCCTGACGGCGCTTCTCTCCAGAGAACTGACTCGACGATGAAACAGGTGATGGAGGTCCTCAAATCCACAGACGGCATTGCTGGTTATTCCTTAATGCCCGGCAACTCTATTCTGGATGGCGCCGGGCCAACTCTGGGAAGTGGTTTTGCAGCGTTGCTGCCTTGGGACGAACGTCTTAAGAAGGGGCGAACCAAGGCGGTTATTATGACGGAGCTTGCTCGAAAATTGTCTCAAATCCAGGATGCGATAGTGTTTCCTTTCTCCAAGCCGCCGATATCGGGTTTGGGTCAGAGCGGCGGATTTGAGATGTGGCTCCAGGATAGAGGTGGAATTGGCTTACAGGCGCTCGGGCAATCAGCCGGGCTCTTGATCCGGGACGCCGAATCCGATGGCAGCTTACGGTCTGTGACCACGACATTCAGAGCTGGGGTCCCGGCTATTTTCGTTGATGTGGATCGAACCAAAGTCATGACTCTCCATGTCCCTTTACAATCTGTGTTTGACACATTGCGGGCGTATCTGGGATCAGCCTATGTGAACGACTTCAATGAGTTTGGTCGTACCTGGCAGGTAATGGTTCAGGCGGAGGCAAAGTTCCGGGCTAGTCCGGACGACATATCGAGACTTCAGGTGAGAAATCTGGAAGGTCAGATGGTCCCAATAGGCACACTGGCCAAGATTCAGTATTCCTTGGGGCCGCTCCGTATTGATAGGTACAATATGTATCCGGCCGTGCGAGTATTGGGCGAGCCTGCCCCAGGCGTGAGTTCAGGACAGGCTCTCAAGGTCATGGAAAATCTTGCGGCTGATACACTTCCGCCCGGAGCGGGGTACGAATGGACGGGCATGGCTTACCAGGAGCAACAGGCTGGTGGCCAGATTTTTGTGGTCTTCGGTTTGGCGATTTTTATAGTGGTGTCGATTTTGGCCGCACAGTATGAGAGTTGGATTGATCCGATCGCAGTGGTCGCAATAGTGCCGTTGGCTGTGTTGGGCGCATTAATAGGGTTGATGATTCGCAGCATGGACAACAATCTCTATACTCAGGTTGGACTTGTGCTGCTGGTTGGACTGTCAGCAAAGAACGCAATCCTGGTGGTGGAGTTTGCGCGAAAAAAGCAGGCTGCCGGCATGTCGGCTGTTGAGGCCGCTTTGGAGGGAGCCAAACTTAGGTTCAGGGCAATCCTGATGACATCATTCGCATTTATTGTCGGAGTTTCCCCGTTAGTGATTGCGGAAGGGGCAGGAGCGGCCAGTCGGCAAGCGCTTGGAACCGCCGTGTGTTTTGGCATGCTGGGTGTGACAATGCTCGGTGTTTTCTTTACGCCCACGCTGTACGTCGCTATGCAGCGATTCAAGAAGTTTCGGAGGGTGTGATGACATCCTCTTTGGAGCTATAAGAAAAGATGCTCCAGTGCAGGAGTATTCTTATCTAAAAAGAGAAATAC
This sequence comes from Desulfomonilaceae bacterium, assembly GCA_052144015.1. Classification (GTDB taxonomy): domain Bacteria; phylum Desulfobacterota; class Desulfomonilia; order Desulfomonilales; family Desulfomonilaceae; genus DATJPW01. The sequence goes on along the minus strand of JBKQRG010000398.1, from coordinate 12,339 downwards.
TAGGCGAGGACTGGCATTTCGGTTGGGTCTCGACCTTACAGATACCGCAAGCGCTGGCGAATGGGGAGTAACCGACAAGGCCATCGGAACATTCAGGAAGGAACTGCAAAAACTTGGACTGCTCACGGTCAAAGGACATAAATGGATCACTTTGGACTCTTAATCGTCGCTCAAAACTCTAAAGGGAGTTCAGCCGGTTTCCCTGTGGCACGAGATTCCCTGGCCAGTTCATAGGCCCGGTTGTATTGCCCTGCCACGACTTCCCACGACACCACTTCTTCAAGATACCTCTTCAGATTCTCTCCTAACGTCATTCGAAGCCCTTCATCGCACGCCAATTCAACGACCTTCTCCCGCAGCATAGTCTTGGTGGTGAAGAGGAGGCCCCCGCTGCTCTCGATAGCCTGAGCAGTCAATGCTTCCATCGGAGCTGTGGTTATGAAAGGCTTGTTGAGAGCGATGATGCGAGCCAGCGTACCGGATTGGGTCTCATCCACCGAAGGCAATACAATGAAATCGCAAACGGCCATTACCTTGTAATAAAGGTCCCCTCGGGGAACGAACTCGAAGTAATGAGCCAGACCTTTGCCCTCAAGAATTTCAATCTGTTTACGGTATGACTCGTAATCCTTCACATCATGAGGATCTCGCATGCTCCCCGCTGCCAAAAGGTCCCATTCCTGTCCGGACCGAGCGCAGATCTCGTTCCGGATGTCTTCCCACATGGAGGTCAGGATGTCCCACCGCTTGTTGGATTGTATCCAGCCTACCAAGCCGACTATATGCTGGCCGATGTAAGGAAACTCGTCCAGGCCGATCTCTCGTCGCAGGCCAGGTACCGCTTCAATTCCCCAGCGACGATCCGGCCTGGCGCCATGGGGGACCACCATGATGTTCCGCGGCGTCTTCCATCCCCTCCCCTCGAAGTTCCACTCGAGCCTCCATTTTTGGTAATGCGCTTTGAATAGCACTACACTCGCACGCTGAGACACCTCGTAGGCGAAATTTGCTTCAAAATCCGTGAGCCGACCGTGAATCGTATGTGGCTCCACAACGGTGGCATAATCATCGATTGCGTCAAGCAAACTTATGAATCCTTCATTGCCGTCGCCCTTTCCTCTCGGATCACGGTATTCATACAGTCCATACTCGTGTTCTAAGTGCACGACGTAAGGGTTCAGCTCTTTGATCTTTTCTGCGACCGGCTTCCACCAGTCGTGCCTGGACATGTCGATTATAGGGAAGACCCCTTCTCCCCTACCGTCCGTGTGGCTTATTACAAGCACTTCTCGGTCAGGATTTGCCTTCTCGATGAACTCCCGAGCTTCCTCGGTGAAGATTCCTATGCCGCAGAGCCGAGGGGGGTAACTTGAAATCATTACAATCGGTTGTGACTTATTCACTTGATTTTCCTCGATAGCCGATCCCACTATTTCTGAGAATAAATTGCCCATGTGCAGTCAGGAGCGGAAGAGCAGCAGCGTGGCCATGAACATCGCGCTGGTCAAGTCCGAGCCGGTCATCTTGACGCCAAGTTCCTGTATTACCTCACCTAGGAGACGATTTCAAGGCCGGATCATTGCGATGATGCACACTTCAGAGAGTTAGCGACCCGGCATGCTCAGTACTCTCCTGTTTGGAAACAGCGAGACGCTGAGATCCCAGCTCGGACAGCCCGATCATTGTCAGGAGGAAGGAAACCAGGGACTCTGAGCCCTGATTCGCATTTATATATACCTAAAAAAGTCGATCCGTGTGGACAGGCATACAAAGGCTCTTTCAGGGGCTCCAAACGCCATCATTCTTGATGAGCGTGTGTGCCAGGGAAAAGAATAAGGGATTTTCTGCTTTCAGGATAACGTGCTTGGGCAGATTAATATATGTAATTCGCTGCGGCGACTTTTAATTAAGAAGCAAAAGTTCAAATCCAGATTTTAAGCGGCCTTCCGGCATACATGCCGATTGACCCGCCGAAATCCTGCCAATGATCAACGATCCGCTTCAGAACTGAGTTTTGTTACCCTCAACACTTGTCGCCAAAGTCGATCCTTCCGATAACGACGCCTTCCAAGACACAGCCTGAAGGATTGTGCTTGACCAGAGAGAAAGCGGTGAGATACGCTCAGAAATAGGATAAAATAGGGTTTTTCAGCAACGTGATGACGGTTTTTGGCTTGGTAGGGTCTTGTGGCAGACCACTTGGCGACCTTTTCGCGTTCCGGAGAACCATTTCTCGCCTCGTTATCGTCTTGCAGACCCTCGGAATGACAAGACCCCCGCATAATTCTGGTTTGTTAGAAACTTGCATCCGCAAATTGGTTCAACGGGCAAGGAGCATAGCAATGCTGGAAAACTATCCCAAAGAGATTATGGGCAAAGACGGCACCCCCATTATGATTCGTCCGGTGGCCAAGGAAGACCAAGACGAACTTAATCATTTCTTTTCCCGAATCCCCGAAGAAGAGCGCTGGTTCATCCGGGCAGACATGACCGACCCTGAAGTTATGCACGATTTCATAAAGAGGCTGGATGCCGGAAAAACAATAGCCATCATCGCTGTGGAAGAGACGAACCAAAGGATCGTTGGGAGCGTGAGATTGTTTCTCCGTCTCTCGGAGTGTCTGCGTCACGTGGCCCATCTCCAGATCACCGTGGATTCGTCGTTCCGGAATCAGCGACTGGGCACGTGGATGCTGATCGATGCCATAAAGCTGGGCATGGACATAGGCCTGGAAAAGCTGGCGGCAGAATTCGTTTTGGGAGTCGAAGAACCGGGAATAGCTGCGGCTCATAATCTCGGTTTCGTGGAGAAGGCCGTTCTCACCGATTACCTCAAAGACCGACACGGCAATTACAGGGACGTAGTGATAATGGTCAAATCTCTGCGTCAGGATTGGAACGACTTTTGAGCCACGCGCTCGAGAAACCCCCAATGAGTCAAAAAGATACGGAACCAATTCGTATCGAGACCCGTGTTGGAGAGATCTTGATCTATCCGAGATGCCATCCGGGCTTTTTCGGCGACCTCGTGCTCGATTCCGGCCTAGGCCGATTCGCACACTACTCGTCTATCATACAGAAATTGGATGTGTTTGAAAAACTGACGGTAGAAGAAGGTAGCAGAGTGCTGGTCGCTCTGACGGATGCCAAAATGGTGGTCGCTTACATGACATGCCTGTACCCGGAACCCGGGGATCGATGGAGGAAACTTGACGGAATCATGTATGAGTTCAGCGCCATCGAGGTGAGCCGCAACTTCCGCAAACTGGGACTCGCAGGGGCAATGATGAATGCAGCGATGGCGGACGGCTCGTTCGAAGAGAAAATTTCGTACATAAACGGCTATTGCTGGCATTGGGACTCGGACGGCAGCGGTCTGTCGTTGGTCCGTTATAGGAAAATGTTGCTCGAATTCCTGAAGCCGTTCGGCTTTCAAGAATACTATACCAACGAACCGAACATCGCCATCCGAGAAGAAAATCTGTTCATGGCTCGCGTCGGATCGCGGGTCTCTGCCGAGGACCAGCAGCGGTTCCGAAAACTGCGTTTCGGCATCGTTGATTGGAAATGAGGTTGCGGTTCTCGGCGATCATTACCTATAAACCCGACGAATTCCGCCGATTTTACTTGTGATCTCTCTCCGCTCTTGACCCTGTTTCCCGGTGATGATAGGCGCGGAGCCCATGCACTCGAACTGACCTGCCCCCCCGTTTATGTACCACTTGTTAAGATAGGGATGATATAGTATGTCTTCTTCCTGAAGAGGAAAAGAGCCTTCTGAAGCACTGTGGGCGATCCAGGTTGCGAGTATGGCCTAATAAATGCAGCCGTGCCCTGCCCCAAAAACTGATCCAGGTTATGTATTGATGAGTGGCATGATTTTCTTGACTGGTGTGATGCCTCGCATGGCTATGAGCGTGCTTCTCTCCGATTTGTCTGTGATTACGTCCTAACATCAGCACCATCCAGCCTGACTCGTCGATGTGTTCCTCCAAAGAGAAATCGAAATATGATCTTCCCGGTTCAGTGCCAAAGGGAAGCTTTCTGATAGACGGCCTGGTTCTTTTCCAGAGCGGTCCTACGTTGAAAATTGTGCTTGACCAGACAGAAAGCGGTGAGGTACGCTCAGAAACAGTAAAATACAGGCTTTTTCATCAGACTGACGACGGTTTTGCCTTTATCGGGTCTTGTGGGCAACGATACGGGGCCTTTTCGGGGTCAGAAGTACCATATCACGACCGGTTAGCGGCCCGAAGACCACACAAATGGCAGAACCGCGCCATAATTTCGGTTAAAGTCTTATCAGTCATTCTTTTTCTGAGTTTAGTAACTGGCGGGTGTACAACCGGGCAAACTTAATACCGAAAGATTGTCGTTTAACAATATGGCGCTAAAGATCTTGCACTTCAATCGTGCAGAAAAGACAAGGGTATATGCATCAAGTTCCCATTGAAGAATATTGCCGCCGTTTGTGCACCGATCCCGAACATGGTCTCAGTTCTACGGAAGCACTACTGCGTCTCAAAAAAGAAGGCCTCAACATTCTCGTCCAGCGCCGGCTGGAGTCTGAATGGCTCAAATTCCTCCGGCAACTGACCAATCTCTTTGCCATACTCCTCTGGTGCGGTGCATTGCTGTCACTTGTGGCGGAGTATTTAACCCCCGGCCAGGGAAACCTAGCAATCGCCATCGCTCTGGTCGGGGTAGTTATACTGAACGGTATATTCAGTTACTGGCAGGGACGTAGGGCTGAGGCGATAATGGCGAGTTTCCGTGACATGCTCCCGCGTCTTGCCAGGGTAATAAGGGACGGGCGCTTGTTCGAACTCCCTGCTTCGGAACTTGTTCCAGGGGACCTGATTGTACTGGCCGAGGGCGACCAGGTACCCGCCGATGCGCGTCTGGTTTCTGTTGCTGGCCTCAAGGTTGACAATTCATCCCTGACCGGAGAGTCGGAGCCCCAGTTGAGGTCCACCTTCCCAACGGACAAAAACCTGCTGGAAACTCGCAATGTCGTCTTTTCAGGCACCCAGGTCATGTCAGGAGGGGGGCGAGGAATCGTATTCGCCACAGGCATGCACACCCGAATCGGACGGACCGCCGATCTGACCCAGACCGTACAACCCCGAGAAATACCGATACGCCGTGAAATCAGCCATTTTACGCGGGTCATATCAATCATTGCGGTGGTCATGGGAGTGGCTGTCTTCCTAGGAAGTCTCTTCTTTCGTGACAACCCGGTGATCGCAACCCTCATCTTCGCCGTCGGGATCATTGTTGCCAATGTACCGGAAGGACTCCTTCCTACGGTAACTCTCTGCCTCTCCATAGCTGCCCGGCGCATGGCCGACAACAAGGCACTGGTCAGGAATCTCGACTCGGTCGAAACGCTTGGCTGTACGACCGTGATCTGTACGGATAAAACCGGCACTCTTACCGTCAATCGCATGTCACTTCAAAGGTTATTCATCAATGAATGCAGCCATAGCGAGGCTGATTCCAATTTTGAAAAGGAGGAGCTGGACAAGTTTCTCCTTGTGGCCATGCTGTGCAACAATGCCCACTATAAGGAGGACGGGACCCTCAACGGCGATCCCACCGAGACCGCCCTACTTGATTTTGCCGCTCGATTTCATGATGTCCCGACATTCCGGTCCGCAGCACCCCGGTTGTTCGAGGAACCGTTCACTTCTGCAACTAGGATGATGGTGACAGTGAACCGAGTTCTGGGTGAAACCGTGGCCTGCCTCAAGGGTGCGCCAGACGTCTCAATCAATCTCTGCGACAGGATTTTGATCAACGGGGTCCCGCAACCCCTTGGGGAGTCACATCGTCAGGCCTATCTTGCCGCCTACGAGGATCTGGCCCGACGCGGCGAGCGCGTACTGCTGTTCGCCTATCAGCAGGTATCGGAGCGAAGTGAATGGGGTACCGAAGAGCTGCCATCTGGGGGCTACATCTTCATCGGACTTGCCGGGCTCTTCGATCCGCCGCGTCAAGAGGTGCCGGGGGCTGTAGCTGAACTGCGTGAGGCCGCGGTAAAGGTGATAATGGTCACCGGCGATTACCAAACCACGGCGGTAGCAATTGGCAGAATGGTGGGGATCGTCACGGGCGACCCCGTGACTCTTATCACCGGCGATCAGCTGAGGAGCATGGAAGAGGCACGCCTTGACTGGGAGCTGAGGCAGCCCGAGGTGATATTTGCACGCACCTCGCCGGAGCAGAAGCTCCACATCATTCAGGCACTTCAACGACGCGGCGAGGTGGTGGCTGTGACAGGTGACGGAGTGAACGATGCGCCGGCGCTCAAGCAGGCTGACATCGGTGTGGCCATGGGTTTGTCGGGCACCGATGTTGCCCGCGAGGCTGCAGATATGGTCCTCATGGATGACAACTTCGCCACCCTGCTCCCGGCGGTCCGTGAGGGACGCGCCATCTTCGACAATCTGAAGAAGTCCATCGGCTTTACCGTGACCCATGCCGTGCCGGAAGTTATGCCCTATCTGGCATTTCTTTTTCTGGGTATACCACTGCCCCTTACCATACCTCTGCTTCTCTCCATCGATCTTTTTACAGACATGATCCCGGCAATTGCTCTAGGACGAGAACCGGCTGAACGGGACATCATGCACCTAGCCCCCCGCCCGCAGCACGAACGTCTCGTTGGTCCCCGTCTCCTGGTACACTCATATCTTATCAACGGAGTTATTGAGACGGCAGCAGCCTTCTACGCCTATTTTACCGTGCTCTACTCCAGCGGATGGACGTGGGGTGTGACTATACAAACGGGTGGACATCTCCACGCCAGGGCTGTTGCGGCCTTCTTTGCAGCGATTGTCCTCTGTCAGGCTGTCAATGCAGTTTCCGCACGAACCAGCCGACAATCAATCATACAACAGGGGATATTGACCAATACCTGGCATATGGCCGGTGTCTGGGTGGCACTGCTTATGGCAATTGCCCTGATCAGTCTGCCCCCATTGCAGTCCGTATTCGGCACATTTGGCCTCTCTCCCAAGGAATTTCTCCTCGCATGGCCCTTTGCCATGGCGCTTCTGCTTCTGAATGAACTGCTGCGCTGGCTTGCCCGCAGGAATGTGCGCTGGGTAATTGCATTTACAGGATGCAGTTTTTGATGATTAAAAGCAATGACGCATGGAGTCTGGGGGCAGGGCATCGCGGCATTCAAATTAAATACGGTATGTTCCAGGCTAACTCGCGAATTGATGTCAATTTTTTCTGGCCAGTATATGGGTGGAGAGCCTTAACCCCCTGTCCAGATTTCGGGGTACGTTATAGAACACGATGACACGGGAGAGAAAATCTAAACTCAGTAAGCAATAAACTTTAGAGTCTTACCCGACCAAGAAAGCCCATCCCAGAGCTATAAAAACAGACGCTGCAGTGACTGGGATTCCGACTCTTGCATGCGCCCAGAAGCTCACAGAAACATTGTAGACCTTAGCCTGCTCTATGGCGATGAGATTTGCAATGCTGCCTATGACAAAAAGGTTTCCGGCATAGGTGCTCACCAGTGCAAGAAGATAGAGGTTCTTCGTCTGTTCCAGGCCAATGTTCTTGAGCAGGACCATCACGGCGGGTACATTGCTCACCAAATTGCTGAGAACCACGGTAACGGAGGAGAGAACCAGGGGGTCATTGATATCATAGCCTGAAATCTTCAAGAGCAGAACCGCCGATTGTGGAATTCCGTACTTGCTGACACCTTCAACGACAATGAAGAGGGCACAAAACAAGGTGATGAGATGCCAGTCTACGAGAACAAGAATGGAACGGGTCGTCATTTTCCTGCTACATAGGATCACGCCTGCTATGGTCAGTGCAGAGAATTCTCGTGGAATGTTAGTAAAGAACAACAGGATCAGTACTGCCGTGAGCATCAGGGCCTTGGTTGATTGATAGGCATCGTATTCGGGCCATTCCTCGGCATTCTTGCTCAACTCAAGCGACTCGTCCCGCCATTTGCCTCGATACATAAGCAGCATTATGAAATAGAGTGCAAAAAGCGAAACGAGGGTTGGCGGCAAGCACCATAAGACAAATCTACCAAATTCAAGCCCTCCGACCTGTCCGATCAACATATTTTGGGGGTTGCCCATGATGGTTGCCGCAGAGCCGATGTTGCTCGCGGCCGCAAGCGCTAGAACAAATGGGACAGGCTTCAAGGACGCCCTGACTGAGGCCACACAGATTACCGGAGTAAACGCAAGGCATACTATGTCGTTGGCAACCACTGCCGAGAGAAGAGCCGAAGAGAAAATGAGCGCCAAGAGGAAAACTTCCGGCCTTGTCACAAACTTCACTATGCCCAAGGCAACCCTGGTATAGAATCCACCCAACGTGAATTGAGCCGACAGCACCATGAGTGAATAGAGCAGCAATATTGTAGGGGCATTGATCGCTTTGACCGTCTCATTTTCGCTGAGAGTCCCCGTTGTTAGCATAGCGATGGCCCCGAGCAAGGCAATTCCTGTCCTGTCTATAGCCAAGCCAGGCACGCTGCCCAATGCAATGCCTGTATATGTTATGAAAAAGATAACGGCTGGGATAATATCAGGGCTCATTTTAGCCACCCCTCTCATTGGAAATCAGGTGGGATGGGACTATTGTGTCAACAGTTCTCGGCTCGCTCGAATATAGATCGACATGTTTTCGACCAGCACCTTTCTCTCCCAAGTACTGTCCAACTGGACCTGAAACATTCTACTAATTCATGGCTGTTCTTCATCCTTCTACAGGCAAACTTGGGTGGTCGATGGTGGTTGAAAGCGTCCGAAGTCCCTTTGTCTCAGGCACAAACAAGCAATAGACCATGAATGCCGATGCCGCAATAGAGGCTAGAACCAGAAATCCTGCATTGAAGCCCCAAGCATTCACAATATACCCTGATACCAAGTTGCTGAGCGAAGCTCCTATGCCTTGAGCAGTCGCAATCGCTCCTAGCACAAGATTGTATCGCCCGGTCCCCTGGGTCAGATCGGCAACCACGGTGACCCATAACACTCCAAAAATCCCTGCCCCGAACCCGTCAAGTAATTGTACAGAAACGATGAAGAACGGATTGTCACTCAGGATATAAAGAAAACCGCGGATAGTTAGAACGGCAAAACCTATTAAAAAGACGGGCTTTCTGCCCCACTTGATCGCTAATTTTCCAGATAAAAAAGCCACAGGAACCATAACCATTTGAGCGGCGATAATGCAGGCCGCCATATCGACAGAAGCAAAGTTTTGGTCACTCCGTGCAAGCAATTGTCCTGCCAAAGGAAGCATTGCCGCATTGGCGAAATGAAACAGAGTAACAGCCAGGGCAAAAACCAGAATGTTCCGATCAGTGAGCACGGCGCTGATACTCGAAGCAATCACCCTGTCCGGTGTTATTTTGGGTATCGCCGCCCGCGCTTGGAAGTAATCAATGTCATCTTTTCTAATCAACAGCACCGAAACAATGGTGGCCCCCGCGAAAATCGTGACTATATAGAAAATCCATTCTCGTCCCATAAAATGTCCGAATGCACCGGCTAATACGGCAGCAGCAACGTTTCCCGCATGATTGAACATTTCGTTGCGCCCGATTCGAATGGCGAATTTTTGTTGACCCACAATACCCAATGTAATGGCAGTAACGGCCAGAGGAAAAATGGCCGCGGCGACACCGATTATGACCTGAGCTGCATCGATGAAGTAGTTCGGGAAAATCGTTATCCCACTGCAGCTAAGGCCCACCAACGTTGCGGCAACGACGATTAACAGACGTTTTTCTTTGACAGCATCGGCCAATGCCCCGCATGGGGTTTCCGCGAGCAGGGTAGCAATTCCCATTATGGACATGGCTACCCCAATTTGAGCAGGGTTCCAGTGGAGATTGGCCATGAGATAAGTCGCCAGAAATGGTCCGACGCCCGTCCCAACATCCGCAAGAAAGAAATTAAGGCAATCCAGCGCGTATAGACTTTGCCTGCTTGGCTGTTTTTGTTCCCCGATATTTAGAGACATGCTCACACCTTCGGTTTCTCAAACGGGGCTGCAGCGCTCTTCTGTTTTGGATAACTGTCGAAAAATACGAGATCCAATAGGTTTCCAGGGAAAACTTGGTGATGCCTCATCGAGTAATGTCGCTACCCGAACTCGCCCCCCGTCCGGGGTATATTTGACTGCGTTATCCAGTAAATTCGCCAACACCTGCCGTATCCGGTGGGGATCGACACTCCCCTGCAAGTCTTCCGAAAAGGCTGTTCTGATAACGATATTCTTTTCTTCGGCCACGTAACGATAGAGTTCGACGACCTCTTCGATCATCGTGGATATATCCCCCCGTTCGATGTTCAGTATTCCCGGGGGCCATTGACAATCTGCAAGATGCCGGTCCTGAACTGGTATCAGCCGGTCTTGCGCACCACCGCCACCAGACCGATAACCTGATTTCCGTACTCCATACGCAATACGCTTGAACGAAGGACAGCTACGTCGAACCCGGCCAGTTGCGCCACACGCCGCACATAGTCGGAGTTGTGACTGTACCTGCCGGAATCAGTGAGTTTGACGTCATGATCACCTTGCTCCACGGTGAAAGCGAACAAACCGTCCGTGGCAAGAACCCGAGCCACGCCGGTCATTACTTCGGTCAGATCACCGAAGTACACCAAAACGTCACAGGCTATCACCAGATCAAACAACCGAGACGATTTCCGGAGCCAAGTCGTCACTTCCGCGACATGAAGCTCGTCATATATGCCCATATCGCGAGCTAGTTCCACCATTTGAGGGGAAAGATCCACGCCGTACATACGCCGTACCCACGGTCGCACAAGCTCTCCGGCCAGGCCGGTTCCGCAACCCAGGTCAAGCACCTCAAGTGTCCCGCGGTCCTTCGGCATGAGACCGGCAAGCGCATCCATCAGGAGTTCAGGGGCGCGGTAATCCAACTCTTCTCGCATATTGTGGCGGTAGAACCCGGAGAATCGTGAATATAGCTGAAGGATGCAGCCGTCTGGAACCCGCTCGGGAATCGGTCCGTCGCTGAGCGCGAGTACAAGATGTCCCACTTCCGCGTCGTCCGGTCCAAGTTCCAGACATCTTTGATAAGCTTTCAGAGCGGTATGCCTCTCGCCTTTGATGTGGGCAAGTTCACCCAGGAAACTCCAGACGTACGGATCGTCCGGGGCAAGCTCTGCCGCTCGGCGCTGACAGGCCAATGCTTCTGGGATGCTTCCTTTTTTTCGTAACCGACGGGCGATCTTCGTGAGCAGATCTGCGTCCATTTCTCGATGCTGAACATCGCGCGGGGAGTCGAAGGAAATGAGCCCGACGTCAAGTGAGGTCTTCAGCCATTCTTTGACCGCAGACCCCATTTCCTCGGGCAATTCAAGTGTGGCGAGGAAAGCCGCTTCTATCCCTTCCACGGTGCGCCGGCCATCGCACAACTCAAGGATCAGCGCGCCGGTACCGTTAATCCAGTGGAGGGCGTCTTGTTCGGTATCGTATGCGATATACCCGTCGTCCACTGTGGCGATGAGTACCGTCGGGGATAGGGCAGGTCTGGCCTCTCTCATGCTCTCCCTTCACAAAGATTAGTCGGACAATCAGGCTTCCGTTTTGTGGCCGGTGACTGCTCTCTGCATTAGAAAGCCGGGCATCTAGGCGGCCTCAGTGGCCGGGATGTCATCGTCCTCCGCGTTGAAAATTGCGGTAACCCGCATCTTGGGCACGGGTTGCAGGCTTTCATTGGGAGGGCTCAAGCCAGAAGCAATCTCCGGCCCGGCGAAAATCGAGATTAATTCGTCGTTTCACGCCTCGCGATGACAGAATGAGGCATGCTTCTCATACAAAGAATTGGTTGAAGTTTGCCGCAAAATTCAAAGAGGAGCACTATAGGTCTGTATAAAATATATTGATGCGACAAATCGGTAGTTTTTATTTGTAAAGTCTAATGGTTAGCTTTAAGATTATTCCAGCCCAAAAGTCTGGTCAAGTAACTACCTCCCCTTACCTTTTCATTCTCCAGGTCCTTCACCTTTGCCTTTTCCAGGTCCAGGACCTTCGCCTTCACCTTTACCCCACCCGGGCTCTTCACCTTTACCCTTGTATCTGACTCTACCTCGTACGGAATTATGGATTTGCTTCACCAACTCGGTCAGCCTCGTAATGCGCGAAATTACACTTTCGCGTCAGAACGCTGCACGCCACGCCGAAATTTGCCCTACGCTTCATGAAAAGGGGGTTCAAGTTAATCTATTTAACGCAACATCGGGGGTCTAGAAGAAGCTTTCATTCTCCGTGTCCAGCATCGAAGTCTGCGACGAGGACTTCCCCTCC
>JBKQRG010000397.1:0-12804 GCA_052144015.1 Desulfomonilaceae bacterium | reverse complement strand
CTCTACCCCGGCCCTTATTTCTGTCGCCACATCTGCTGCACTGATTTTCTCAGTTATCGCATTCAGGTGCTTTCTTAAAATCTGCGGCGGATCGTGAAAATCACCGAAATATTCATCGAACATTCTGGCTGCCTGGGTATCAGTTTTTAGCGCGGGGAGGAGATCTATAAATCTGAATAGTCGAATCTTGAATGCATCGTCTTGCATAGCCTTTGTCAGAACTTCGGCTTTCCAGCCGCGACCGTCGAATAGTGACGGAATTTCCTCGCCAATGGCTTCATATATGGCCATACCTATTTCGCGGATCCTGTCCTCCAAATCCTTGTTGCGAGTCATAATTCACTCCTCATGGCGCTCCGATATCATTTAGTACTCTTGCCTCCGACCAACTTTCTGATACAAATAAATTACTATACTTAACATCGACGAGAAATGATCGAGAAAATGGCCGATCAGTTCCGGAGGCTTCCAAAATGCGTGCGATGATCTTTCGTGAGCAGGGAAAACCATTGAGTTATGAAGATGCGCCAATTCCAACACCTGGTCCAGAGCAGGTTCTATTGCGTGTTCAGGTCTGCGGGCTGTGTCGGACAGATTTGCACATAGTTGACGGAGAATTGAGCGAACCAAAATTTCCCCTGATTCCGGGTCATCAAATCATTGGCATTGTCGCGGCCACGGGCCAAAAAGTCACCCGGTTCTCGAAAGGAGATCGCGTCGGCGTTCCCTGGCTCGGATCAACTTGCAACCACTGTCGTTATTGCCTGACCGGCCGGGAGAATCTGTGCGATAATGCCCAATTTACGGGTTACCATATCGATGGTGGCTTTGCAGAATATGCTGTAGCTGATTACCGATTCTGTTTTCCCATCCCGGCCGGTTACCCTGATTTGCAGGCCGCGCCGCTGCTATGTGCGGGGTTGATCGGATATCGTTCGCTTGTAATGGCCGGCAAAGCGGAACGACTCGGATTATACGGTTTTGGCGCAGCGGCCCATATTGTAGCTCAGGTTGCTCGCTGGCAAGATCGCAAAGTTTACGCCTTTACTAGACCGAGGGACATTGAAGGCCAGGAGTTCGCGCGCGAAATGGGAGCTGTATGGGCCGGAGGTTCATTTGACACGCCCCCCGAATCATTGGATGCCGCGATTATTTTCGCGCCTGACGGCGCACTCGTCCCTGCTGCACTCCGGGCCGTTGAAAAAGGTGGAACCGTGGTCTGTGGCGGTATCCATATGAGCGAAATTCCGGCATTCCCTTATGAAATCCTTTGGGGCGAAAGGGTTGTTCGATCGGTTGCAAACCTCACTCGTCAGGATGGAGAAGAGTTCCTGGCCCTTGCCCCGCAAGTCCCGATTGTAACGGAGGCGAATCCATTCCCTCTTGACCGGGCAAATGAAGCGTTGGACGCGCTGCGCGGTGGAAAGATCAACGGAGCCGTGGTTCTAACTATCGCATAACTCGGCATTCGCCGGTGGCACGCCCCTAATCATTCGTTAGCCGGCGAGAAGGTGCACTACCTGAAAAGACATTGATCTGTCCTTCCAAATTGGTTGCAAGATCGTGATTTTCCGGCTAGAAGGTTAATAGCCTGAATTAACCGCTGTCATTACGCGTCCGAATTGAAGATCTAAATTAAGATTCATCCAAAATGGCATTACGATTTTTCCAAGGTAAGAGCAAGTCCCTGTTCGAGGCTGTGAAGCAAGGTCAGCACGAGCTGCTGAAAGATCTTCTTGCTAAAGGCGCGGACATAAATTCGAGGGATGAAACAGGCGCCTCCCTCTTAATTCGAGCGTGCCTTACTCCAAATCAAAAAATAGTCAAGGTGCTTCTGGACGGCCGGGCCGATGTTAATGCCGGAGACGAAAAAGGGATTACCCCGATCATGGCGGCATGTCTTAGGGATCAACACGCGATTGCCCGCATGCTCCTGGCGCGGAATGCCTCCATAGAGGCGCAGGACAATGAGGGCAGGACCGCCTTAATGATCACGGCTATGAAGGCGCGGATCAAATCATTAACCACTTTGCTGGAATGTGGTGCTCTTGTCGACTCCCGATCCAGGGACGGCAGAACCGCTCTTATGTTCGCAGTCTCGGGTGAACAAGCAATCGCCGCGACACGCTTGTTGGATAAGGGAGCGGACATCAATGCTAAGGATAATGCGGGGCTGACTCCATTGATGTTTGCTGCGTCCGGCAGACACCTTGGGATGATTAGTATGCTTCTCAAGCGAGGCGCCGACGTTAATGCAGCAGACAGATCCGGTGAAACAGCTTTAATGAAATCAACACAGAAGGGATTTCGAGAAGCTACTGAGCTTTTGTTGGATAACGGCGCGAATCCGAATGCTCAGGATATCTCGGGTTTAACTTCACTGATGGTGGCTTCGGATTTTGGATACAGCTCCATAGTGAAATCGTTGCTGGAACGTGGAGCGGAGATCGACCGTCGAGACAAGGCAGGGAGGACAGCGCTCATATGGGCTGCCCGGCAGGGCCAGATAGGTGCCATGGACCTGCTGCTCAATAAAGGTGCGAATCTGGAGGCGCAGGACAATGCCGGGCTGACGGCCATTCTATGGGCTGCCCAGGAGTCACACGAAGCAGCAGTGGAGTTGCTCTTGGAACGTGGCGCAAAAGTCAGTGCTGAAGCCGAAAAAACCATTGCCATGATGGTAGAGACTGATCACAGCGGATTTACTGAAACCCTGGAACTCACTTTGGACAGGGGCCTGCTGGTAGATGTTTACGAAAAGTTCGGCGCGAAAGAACTGATCGAAGCCTCAGGCGCAGGGCATGCAGATGAGGTGGAAAAGCTTCTCGATAAGGGAGTGGACGTAAACAGCCGGGATAAGTTCGGACGCACGGCCTTAATGGCGGCAAGTTATAAGGGACGTATCGAAATTGTTCAGATACTAGTGAACAGAGGAGCGGACATTACCTTTCAGGACAAAGACGGCAAGACAGCGCTGATGAAGGCTTGTTCCGCGGGTGATCGGGAAATCGCCGCTTTCCTAATAGACAGGGGCTTGGATGTAAATGATCCGACTCGGCACGGCCTCACTCCTCTGATGAGGGCCACGTACAAAGGTCATGTTGATGTTGTCCGATTGCTTCTGGAAAACGGAGCAGAGCTGGACAGTAGAGACCAGGCAGGTCTGAGTGCGATTGATTGGGCCCAGCTGAAGGGTCATACTCTGATAGAGCGATTGCTTTTGGACGCCGGCGCCGTTTCCCTCAGCACGGCAGCTCCGGAAAGTGCTATTAGCGTACCATCAAGTGAAGCTCTTTCCGAAGATATGGACAACGAACCGGTCGAGATTGAAAACCCCACGACTGAACGGGAGGAAGGCAATGTTGAATTGCTCATCTCAGAGTGCGTGGTGGGCAATACAGGGTTGGTTGAATTGATTCTAAACTCAGGAGCTAATGCAGATGCCCAGGACAAGTCAGGCCGTACACCTTTGATTTGGGCCTGCTACAAGGATCAAACCACTGTGGTGCGATTGCTACTCAATGATGATGCGGACACGAGAATTAGGGATAGCAACGGTCGGACGGCCCTGATGTGGGCATCTGCTTACGCGAGCAAAGAACTGGTAGAAGAGTTGCTCAGAGTAAAGAACGATGTAGATGCGGCGGACGAAAACGGCCGTACATCCCTGATGTGGGCTACAGTTAGAGGAGACCCCGATATAGTGGAACAGCTTCTGAGCGCCGGGCCGGATGCTGATTTGGTGGACAAAACGGGCAGAACGGCCTTAATGTGGGCGTGCGAGAAATCTGATTTCGATTCGGCAAGACTCTTGCTGGAATATGGGGCGAAAATCCAAATTCAGGACAGTGACGGAAAGACCGCTTTGGATGAAGCTGAAAAATTGGGCTTATCGGATTTGGCTGAACTGCTGCGGCAATATTTATAGTGAGAGGCGGGAAAGTCGGCCTAATGGGGATCAACAGCGCGTTAACGGGGGACTGCATGTCTCTGCAGAAAAGAAAACTCGGCAGAACTGGCATAGAAGTAACCACACTAGGTCTTGGCGGGGAAGGAATTCTGAGGACTTTCGGCCACGATGCCGCTGCCGTTCAATTGATAAATCAGGCACTGGACCTGGGAATAAATTATTGTGAATCCGCACGGGCCTACGCCGGGAGCGAATCTTACTACGGAAAGGCACTCAGAGAGCGACGTCGGGAAGTATTCCTCACGAGCAAGTCACACGCCAGGGACAAGAACGGAGCTTCAGCTCATCTCAGGGAAACCCTGTCAAATATGCGAACAGATTATCTTGATCTGTGGCAAGTGCATGATGTGAGAACCGACGAAGACGTTGAGCGGATATTCGGTCCTAAAGGCGCGATTGAAGCATTTATAGAAGCTAAAAAGAACGGACTTGCAAGGTTTATCGGTGTCACAGGTCACCAGAACCCCTCCATAGTCAAACGGTGCATCGAAAAGTTTGATTTTGATACGGTCCTGGTGCCCGTTAATCCCGCGGAGTTGTCCCATAATGGTTTCCTCGAAGAAGTCATCCCGCTTGCCAACAAGAAACAAATGGGAATTATCGGGATGAAAGTTTATTTTCGAGGATTTGCCGCAAAGCTCCCCTTCTACCACACAATGGAGCCTTTTCTCCGTTTTGCTCTTTCTCAGCCCATAACCACGTCGGTCATCGGATGCGATTCCATAGCGCAGCTTGAACAGAACGTAAACTTTGCGGCCAATTTCAAACAAATGTCGGACATTGAAATCCAAGAGCTTAAGGAAACTGTGGCACCGTATGCCCGGTCCCTCATGTTTTACAAACCGTGATAGCATCAGAAAATGATGTTTTGTATTAGCCGGTATGACCGGTTTCCATCCCGGTCGGCTTTGGCATCAAATTGGACAGCGACGATTAAGAAAAGGAGGGTAGGCTTTGCCCAGAATTGATCTTAACTGCGATATGGGAGAGAGCTTCGGCGCATACACCCTGGGACAAGACGAAGAGCTGATGAAAAGTATCAGCTCCGCCAATATAGCATGTGGATGGCACGCCGGCGACCCAATAGTCATGAATCGAACGGTGCAAATGGCGGCGACTCACGGGGTGGGGATAGGGGCTCATCCCGGATTCCCGGATCTGCTCGGCTTTGGACGGCGTTATATGGAGTGTACGGCCGAAGAGATTCTTAACTACATAATATATCAGGTGGGAGCCCTAAAAGGCTTCTGCTCGGCCAATGGCGTCAAAATGCAGCACGTCAAGCCCCACGGAGCATTGTACAATGCCTCGGTTGATAATGAGAAAATAGCAACAGCCATTGCGGAAGGCATAGCACGTGTAGATCCCAAACTCTTGCACGTCGTTCTGGCAGGACCGAAGGGCGCTGCTTTGGCCGAAATCGGGGCGAGAGTGGGCATTCGTGTAGTCTTCGAGGCTTTTGCGGATCGAGCCTACACTCCACAGGGAACCCTCGTTCATCGCCGAGAACCGGGTGCTGTGATAAAAGATACTCGAGAAGTCGCAACTCGGGTACTGAAAATGGCCAGAGAGGGCAAAGTCGCGGCCGTGGACGGAACGGAAATCGATCTGGTCGCTCAGACCATCTGCGTCCATGGGGATACTCCCGGGGCTGTGGAAATGGTCCGGTCAATTAGGGGGCTGCTCGAATCTGAAGGGGTAGAAATCAAACCGATGGGTGTGGATATTTAAGCAGCGCTTGGGATGTAAATACCCGGGGATGGATTTCTTGCAAAGAGTCTTTCCACGGATCCCACCCCGAGAATTCTTAAGCGATTGGGATTACTGCCGTGATTGCCCAAAATCGCCTGAGGTCATGGATAGCAAAGCCGGGACTGGTCACAACGTGCTACGCTCTATGGCCTACGATTTAATTTCGCAAATATAAACAGCGTAACTGCCGAAATTTGACGCTGTATGAAGTGTTTAGGAGCGGTCCAGGCGAACCTTTTCTACCGAGAAAAGATTTCCCCCGGGGAATCGCTTTTAAAAAAGGTTGTTCAATGGCAGGGCTTTTTGACAACGCGAGATTGCGGCCTGTAGGGGACCGGGGTTTACTTGCGGAGTATGGCGATGCCATAGCTCCGGAAATAAACCGGAAAGTTCGCATGATTGCTATGGCCCTGGAACAGGAAAAACCTAGAGGGATGGTGGAGGTTGTACCGACGTATCGGTCTTTGCTCATCATTTATGATCCGATAAAAACCGGTGTGGTTGATCTTGAACAAGCCATCGAAGCGCTGGAAGTCCGGCTGGACAAGATCAGGATACCCCCGCCCCGGACAATCGAGGTTCCGGTCCTTTATGGTGGAGAGTGCGGGCCTGATATTGAATTCGTGGCCCAATATGCTGGTTTGAGCGTCAAAGATGTGATCCGCATCCATTCCGGGAGACCCTACCAGATTTACATGATTGGCTTCACCCCGGGGTTTGCCTACCTGGGCGGATTGCCCCAAGCAATTCACGCACCCAGGCTGGAAACCCCCCGCATTGTCATCCCGGCCGGGTCTGTCGGAATTGCAAACAATCAGACCGGGATTTATCCGGTGCCAAGCCCGGCGGGTTGGCGCATAGTAGGGCGGACTCCGCTGAATCTGTTTGATCCTACAAAGCCGGAGCCATTTCTCTACCGGGCCGGAGACTTCATCAAATTTGCTGCCATTTCGGAAACGGAATACGACCGGCTGGCCGAAACGGATAGGCTCTGATGGACATGTTCAGAGTTTTGGAACCGGGCCCATTTACCACGATCCAGGACGCTGGTCGGTATGGTTATCAACAGTTTGGAATTCCCATTTCCGGCGCATTGGACATGTTCGCGTTTCGAGTGGCCAATCTTTTGGTTGGCAATGCAGAAACCGCAGCTGTGCTGGAATGCACTTTTCTGGGTCCGCGGCTCGAAGTCCTGTCTGAGGGCATTGCGGCTGTAACCGGCGCGGACATGCCTGTGCTGGTCAACGGCCAAGTTCGTGAGTCTTGGCAATCATTTTTTGTGAAACCGGGCGATGTGATCAGCTTTAGACCCGCGAAAACGGGAGTTAGGGCCTATGTTGCAGTAGCTGGCGGAATAAACGTGCCTGAGATCATGGGGAGCCGTTCGACTTTCGTAGGGGCCAAAATCGGTGGCCTGAAAGGCCGGGCGCTGGCAAAGGGGGATTTTCTGCCCAGGGGCTCATATTCTGAGGCTTACGTTTCACGGTTCCTGCCGGAAGGATTCAAGCCTCGGTGGGAGAGCAAAATTACACTTCGAGCAATGCCCGGGCCGCAGGACGACTACTTCGAAGAAGGCATGCAGATCTTTTTTAACACAGAATTTGAGGTGACCTCTCAGGCGGATCGGATGGGATACCGACTGAATGGACCTGTAATTCCTTTAAAGCAGGGTATGCCAAAGACGATCATCTCGGAGCCAAGCCTACCTGGCGCAGTCCAGGTCCCGCCTGACGGCCAGCCGATTATCAAAATGGTGGAGCTCACTGTGGGCGGTTATGCCAAGATCGCTAGTGTTATCACTCCGGATCTGGACCTCGTGGCGCAAGCACGACCCGGCGACTTGATTCGCTTTACGTGTGTAAACCTTGCGGAGGCGCACCGAGCATATTTCGCTTATCAGGAGGAGCTAAACCGCACCAGGGAAATGTTGGAGAACTAATCGGTCGATTGGGCGGAACTTTCTTGCGTCTAAACCAGGGGTCGCGAATATGGCTTCACTTCACATTATGTGTTGACAAAGTATACACCCATGGTTAACCTGTGATGAGGGACGTTAAGATAAAAGTTGAGGGTTGCACATTCATATGGGATGCCCAAAAAACGGCTTCCAATCTAAAGAAGCACGGCGTGAGATTCGCTGAGGCGGTGGAAGTGTTGTTCGATCCAAATTACCGAGCGGAAGACGCTAGCGTGGAGGAAGAGACCCGATATGCGGTGATCGGATATTCAGATGAAAATAGACTTCTTTACGTTGTAGTGGCCGACGTCGATGAAGAAACCTGGAGAATAATTTCGGCAAGAGCCGCAACCCTCAGTGAGAGAAAACGCTATGAAGAAGCTGATGCTACATAAAGACAGACCCATGAGGCATATTTCGCTTCGGATTCCCGAGGACGTCTTACAGAACCTAAAGAGAGTTGCACCGTTAAAAGGAATGAGCGGATACCAAGCATTGATGAAGTTCTATATCGGCCAGGGTTTACGCAAAGACCTTCGGGAGCTTTGGCAGGCGGAAAATGCAGCAAAGCTTGAAGCTGTGCTTGTTGAATGTGGAGTAGAAACAGAACAGAGACAAGAGATTCTGGAACGGTTGAAATAGAACAAGTTGGCATTCCAGGTGTAGTTTACGAAACACGGGAGATCGTGTATCCGTTTAACGTGGCCACTGCGGAAATGATTTACCCGCTCAGAGGGTGGTGATCGCGCACCCAGGCGGCTTCTGTCAACAAGCAAGCACGGACCAAATTTGAAACCCGGCGGTAAAGAACACCTTGGACTAGCTCCCCAACCGTACCCCCAACTGCCTGTTTTCCGGACAACCCTTTAAAGTTAGGCGGCCAGTAGTAGATAACTCGCTGCGCGCTAGTATTGGAAAAAGCCTTGACACTCAGAGCTTTGCTCACGTAAAGTCAGTCCAGAAGCATTGTTAGGCTAGGTTGCCATTACATTTATGTCAATTCCGGAGGGAGGAGTAATCATGCTGCGCAGATCCGTCTTCCTGATTTTAGCATTGGTGTTGGCCGCAAGCTGGGCGCTTCCAGCCGCGGCGGCCGAAGAGATCAAAATCGGCGTGCTCTATCCGCTGACCGGCGGCGCAGCCGCTGAGGGCAAAGAACTTCGCGACGGGGCCGAACTCGCCGCTGAAATCGCCAACAACGTGAAAGCCGATCTTGACATGACAATGGCCAAGAACGGCGGTATCAAATCAATGGGCGGGGCCAAAATCAAGCTCATAATCCAAGACCACCAGGGCAACCCTCAACTCGGAGCGGACCTGGCCAAGAAGCTGATACAGGATGATAAAGTCGTCGGACTCATGGGCGCTTATCAATCTGCCGTTACCAAAACGGTCGCTGCAGTGGCGGAGCGTTTCGGGATTCCCATGATTAACGAATCCTCCACCAGCGCGGCCCTGACCAGAGAAGGCCTGAAGTGGTTCTGGCGCACTACGCCTCACGACATTACATTCACGAATGACTTGTTTATTTTTCTGCAAGGGCTTACCGAGGGCAAGGTAAAAGGCGTGAAGGCTTTCGACAAGAAAGAGCTGCTCCCCATCGTATCCGCTTGCGAAAAAACCGAATGGGGCTCGGGCGTGGACGCTGCGATACAGGAGATCGGCAAAGCCAAAGGTATGGCTACTCAGATGAATTTGCTGTATGCCGCCAAAGCGCCGGATCTAGCATCCGAAGTGCAGAGCCTTTTGGCGCCAAAGCCGGGCACGATGCTCTTCGCAGGATACGGAGCAGACGCCATACTCATGATCAAGACCCTCAAAGCTCAGAAAGCTAAACCCAAGCTCATTTGGGGTCAGAATGCCGGCTTTGAAAGCCCGGAGTTTGTGTCGACGCTCTCGGATGATGTTGTAGGTATCTGCACCAGGACAGTCTTTACCCCGCGTGTAGGCGAAGTCAAGAAAGTGGCCAAACAGGTTAATGAAATGTACAAAGGCAAAACCGGCCGAGACTTGAGCGGCGCTTCGGCCAGATCTTTTACGGCTACTCAAGCTTGGGTGCATATTTTGGAGAAGGCTGGTTCGACTAAGCCTGACGCAATACAAAAAGCCGCTAATGAAATCAAAATTGACGGAAAAGAGTTGATTGTCCCTTGGTCAGGCATCAAGTTCGCCACAACCGGAGTAGACATCGGGCAAAATGAATTGGGCACCGGCCTAATCGTGCAATATCAGAAAAAAGGAGCGGAAATCACACGGGAAATCGTATACCCCTTTGACGTGTCTACCGCGGACATGATGTTTCCGTTCAAGGGTTGGTGATCAGGATTATCGGCAAGAGGCCCGGAGGATTGTGGGATTTATAATGTAGGGGCGCCACTTGCTGCGCCCCTACTGAAGTGCAGGGCAAGCCCTGCCCCTACAGAAAGAATTCCACGACCAGAATCTTTAGATAATTTCGGATGCCGATCCCGTTGAATGACGGGCAGGATGCCGGGACGACGTCACAGTCCCCCTTTAGCAAAGCGGGGAAATTGCAGCATAATATTGTGAAATCTTGGAAGCACTACTTACTGAAATAACCAAAGCAGTGGTGGCCGGGCTCCTTATGGGGCTGGTTTTCGGCCTGGTGGCCCTCGGCCTGACCGTCATCTGGGGGGTGATGGACATTGTGAACTTCGCCCACGGAGAATTCTTGATGGTCGGTATGTATGCCGGCTTTCTCACTGCTACCATCTTCAAGGTCGATCCACTGTTCGGCTTGCCCGTGGCAGCTGTAGTGGGTTACGTGCTGGGGGTTGTCTGTTACTACGTACTGATTAGACTACTCCTTCGCGGGCCTATGGTAGCGCAGCTATTCGGCACCTTCGGCTTGATGCTCTTCCTGCGTAACCTAGCTCTGATGATCATGGGCTCTGAGCCCCTGAGCGTGCATCAAGGGGTACTGGTGGGCAAGTCCTTTGTTTTCGGGCCGGGGATTGTTATCGAGTTGACGAAGCTGGCCGCGGGCGTTCTGTCCTTGGCGGCCTTCGTAGCCATGTGGTGGATGCTGAATCGGACCAGGGTAGGGAGGGCCCTTACAGCTACGGCGTTGGATGCCCAAGCCGCGCGTTACATGGGGGTGCCTACTGAAAAGATGAATGCTTTAGCTTGGGGCCTGGGCGGATCTACCGTGACGGTGGCAGGAGCTTTGCTCGTGAACTTCTGGCCGGTGGATCCCAATGTCGGACTTCTATTCACAATGATCGCATTTACCACTGTGGCGCTCGGCGGGTTCGGATCAGTTCCGGGAGCGGCTTTTGCCGGATTAATAGTCGGAATACTGATTAATCTTGCGCCGATCTGGGATGCGGTCGGCGCCTTCACGGGTAGCGAAACCCTGAGGGGCCTCCAATTGCATCAGTTCAAGTACTCGTTTGTGTATTTGGCTTATTTTCTTATCATGGTCTTCAGACCGAGGGGGCTCTTCGGTTGGAAATACTGAATAGGGCCGTTGACTTCTCCGACTTTCCTAAAATCGACCTGTATGTGGCCGCAGCGGTCGGGGTGTTTCTGCTCGTCTTTCCGGCCCTGCCTCATTCCGGCTTCACGATGGCCACCATGATCCAGTTCCTCATGTTTTCCGTCTACGGTATGGGTTGGAACACGATCGGCGGTTACGGCGGTCAGGTAGATTTGGGTAAGGCTCAGTATGTCGGAATAGGGGCTTATACAACAGCGGTGATGATGATCCGCTGGGATGTTCCATTCTGGGTCTCTCTGCCGATTGGCATGTCACTTGCCGTGATATGGAGCTTTGTTATTGGTTACCCTTTGTTCAGGCTCAAAGGACATTATTTCGCGATAGCCACAATAGCGACTTCTCTGGTCCTCAAGGACTTGTTCGAATCCTGGTCGTTTATCGGCGCGGCCAGGGGTCTGAAAATACCAATCAAAGGCGAAATGCCGAATTTCCTGTACCTACAATTCCGTGAGGATTATTATTATTACTATATAATTCTGGCCTTCTTCTTTATCGGACTTTTCTATATCAATTGGTTCCGTCACAGCCGCATCGGATACCAGCTCCGCTCCATCAAAGACAACGAGGACATCGCCCGCAGCCTGGGCATTGACGCGCATTGGGCCAAGATCAGAACCTATGCTGTGGCCACCGCCTTTGTAGCCGCAGTTGGATCTTTCCATGCCTGTTACAATTTCAATATCGAGCCTGAAGACGTGATGGGACTCGATCTCTCCATACTCATTGCGCTTATGGCTATGTTGGGCGGAGCCGGGAGCCTCTTTGGTCCAATCATCGGGGCTGCTATTCTGGTGCCCATGAAGAATTACTTGGGTGCCTGGTTGGGGGCTAGGGCAGGGCTGGTCGGGCTTGATCTGATCATCTATTCATCGATCATTATGCTGATCGCTGCATTGGAACCTCGAGGCATATGGGGGCTGATCACTCGGTTGAGGGCGGGCCGGAGGAATTGATGTCCTTGCTCAGAGTTCAAGATCTCGGCATGACTTTCGGTGGATTACGAGCCAATTGGGACATTTGCTTCGAAGTTGCCGAAGGTGAGATGCTGGGCCTAATCGGCCCGAATGGCGCCGGCAAATCGACGCTGTTTAACTGCATCTCGGGATACTACACGCCAACTGCGGGTAAGATATACTTTCGAGGCCAAGATGTAACCGGCTTCAGACCATTTGAAATGGCCCGCTTGGGGTTGGCTCGGACATTTCAGGTTTATGTGGCCACCGGCGATCTCAATGTCTTGGAATATGTCATGGTGGGAAGCTTTCTGAAAACAAGCTCACGTCTCAAGGCAAAAGCCAAGGCTGAAAGCCTTCTGGAGAACATGAATCTTACTGCTTTGGCTCAGGAGCGAGTGGCAAATCTGCCGGTCGCCGCTCAGAAGAGGGTTGTGATGGCCGCGGCCCTTGCTACTGATCCCGAACTGTTGCTTTTGGATGAAGTCGCCGCGGGGCTAAACCCGTTGGAAATAGATCAGATGATGAGCGTAATCCGCTGGGTACATGGCGAGCTTAAGATCACTGTGTTATTGATCGAACACGTCATGGAGCTGGTCATGAAACTATCCCATCGCGTTTTGGTGTTGGACAGCGGATTGCTTATCGCAGA
>JBKQRG010000396.1:0-14021 GCA_052144015.1 Desulfomonilaceae bacterium | reverse complement strand
AGGAAAAGGGATGGGAACGGATTGTGGCGCATCAGACCAGGAATGTCCCTCATACAGGCCACGAATGGCTGATGAAGGGCGCATGGTTCCAAGCTTATGCAGAATTGCCGATAGAAAAGCCGCTCGTGGGAGTCCTTGTCAATGCCATAATCGGTGACAAACGTAAGGGCGACTACATTGATGAAGCTATTATTCTGACCCAGGATGAATTGAGAAAAGCCGGTTATTTTGGCGATCACAATCATCTCACCTCCCTCACCTTTTGGGATATGAGATACGCAGGCCCGAAAGAGGCAGTATTTCACGCTGCTCTAAGAGCGAACTTAGGATTGACTCACCATATGTTCGGCAGAGATCATGCGGGTGTGGGAACGTATTATGGCGCGTATGATGCTCACCGCCTGTTGGAAGGTATAAAGAACGACCTATCCATAGTGCCGGTGTATTCAATGAACTGGCTATTCTGCCCGCACTGCGGGGAGATAACTTCGGAAGGTCTCTGCGATCACAAGAAAGAATGGCAAAAATTCAGTGGAACCGTTATCCGCAGCATCGTTCAGGATGGTGTCAAACCGCCGCGGTTGATATACAGACCGGAAGTTTTTGACTTAATGATGGAATGCGGCGAAAAATACGGATTCGGATCCCCCTTTGTTGGCGATGACTATCTCCAGAAGAGAATACCGGTTTTCGAAATCCCACCCATGAAATAGGAGGTAATACTATGGCCGAGGATAAATTCCCTATCAATATTTGGATTAACGAAGAGAGATTTGACAAACTGCAAAAAGCCGGGTTGGGAAGCCTTCCCGAGGAAATGTTGGCCGGCTTAAAGGTACTACGGGTGTACGCAGACGCGGCCCAAAGGGACAAGATTCTGAAGACATTTCCCACTGCGAAGTTTGACAGCGCGACAACTAAGAGCATTGAACTTCTCCCCAGAGAAGTAAAAGACAAGATTTTCGACAAAGTCGTCGAAAAGAAATCCGTTGATATAATGAGCGAGTTTCTTAAAGCCTTTTAAACGTTGCCGCACGATTGAATAAGGCGCCGCGAAAAAGAGGGTCATTCCTGGCCCTCTTTTTGTTGTTACTGACTTCTCATTTTGAGGAGCTTGACGAAGGGCCTGACATAGGGCATAAAGTTTGGCATCTAGAGCCCGACGAGGAACGAATCGCCGGGAGTTCAGGCAAGGGGCTGATGGCCGAAAGCTTTTCCGGCCACGGGGCTGGTCGGTTCAAGTTTTTGGTTCCGACTAAACAGTCTGGCGGTTGACTTGTTCTTGGCTATTCTCCGGCTCACGATCTCATAGGTCCGCGAACAAATTGCAGTAGTTATAATGAGTGATCTGTTCGACAAATGTGTTTCCTTCAACCGCGACATTGAAGCAATGTCGATGGGTTTTTACCCCTTTTTCAAAGCCATATCGAGAATGGATGGGCCTCATGTCACTATTGACGGCCGAAATCTGATAATGGTGGGTTCCAACAACTATCTGGGCCTGACTACGCATCCCAGAGTGCGACAAGCTGCGCTGGATGCCATAAAAGAGTATGGGACGAGCTGCTCTGGATCTCGTTTTCTTAATGGAACTCTCGAGCTGCACGAGAAGCTTGAGGCATCTCTGGCTCGCTTCGTGGGAAAGGACGCCGCACAGATATTTTCAACGGGTTTTCAAACCAACCAGGGAGTAATTGCGCCCCTAATAGGTCGTAGCGACACTATTGTTATGGATCGTCTAGTCCACGCGAGCATAGTTGATGGGACTCGATTAGGTTTCGGCCGAGTTAGACGCTTTCGTCACAATGATATTGAATCGTTACGCCGCAATCTTGAAGCAAGTAATGATTCCACCGGTATACTTGTGATTGTGGATGGCGTATACAGCATGGAAGGTGATATAGCCGCTTTGCCGGAAATAGTCGCCACGGCCAAGGAGTTCGGCGCGCGGATCATGGTCGATGATGCTCACGGGATAGGTGTTCTTGGAAAGTATGGCAGAGGTACTACCGAGCATTTCGGTTTGGGCGAAGAAGTGGATTTAGTGATGGGCACTTTCAGCAAGTCTCTGGCATCATTGGGCGGCTTCGTCGCTGGGGATACAAGAGTACTTTCCTACATTAAACACCACTCCCGGGCGCTAATTTTTTCCGCGGCCATGCCGCCATCATCCGTTGCGGCTGTCCAGGCTGCTCTCGATGTCATTGAAACGGAGCCTGAAATTCTGGAGAGACTCTGGAGCAATACTACGTTTCTAACCCAAGGCATCCAGGAGCTCGGTTTTGAGATTGGGCCTACACAAACTCCTGTTGTGCCCATGATTGTTGGTGACGATATCAAGACGGCTATTTTCTGGAAGCGTTTATTTGATGAAGGATTGTATACTAATTGCGTTATAGCTCCTGCTGTTCAGCCAGGCCAGCAGCGGATCCGCATGTGCGCGATGGCCACGCACTCTACGGATGATCTGGAGCAAACGGTCGAAATATGCGGACGGGTGGGTAAGGAGTTGGGATTAATCCAATGATGGAGATCTTAAAATGACACAAAGCAGACCGGTAAGAAAAAGGACGTGCTTTTTGCCTTTAGCATCAAGCTTGATGTGCTCTTTCTCATCAATGGCTTTGTTGCTATTAATTCTCGCGCCCGCAGTCGCTCAGACCATCCCTGCGAGTACGACGGATGCCCCGCCGGCGTCTGCCACAACTTCGTTAACTGCGGAATCCGATCCAAAGGGCGCTCAGGTATTGACCACCGAAGAGTATATAAAGCAACTCGAAAAAATGCTTTTGAACATGAAGGAAACCGGAGAAAAGAACGAAAGTCGTTCTTTTTACATCAAAATGGTGACATATGAGCTGATCGCGTACTTAAGATGGATTGTGGTAGCGCTGTTGGCCATAGCGTTGGTCTTTCCGATTACCATATGGCTGATGAGTAGGAAGCGCATACTCGGACTTTCCGGCTTTTCAGACGAACTGGCAACGACTCTTTTGATAGTCGAGGAGCGCCAAGCCAAGCTGGCCAATATCTTAAAGGAGATTCAAAGCGAGGTTGATTATTTGCACACCATGTCTGTGCCTGACCTGAAAGGGCTGATCTCTCAGGCGGAAAAATATCTGGAACAAAATGAACGTGATCTGGAGAAGGCAGGCAACCGGAAAGGGCGAAGGGGCGGACCGGAATCCACTCCGCCGAGCCACTGATTAGTTCCTAACTATTTGTTCATATAGAATATTTCACAATTAATATTACGTGTAGATCAGGCAGTACGCAAATATGAGCCTCAGAAGGTTCGCAATTAATAAGACGCTGCTTTTCAAGTTTCTGTCGATTTCATTATCAATTCTGTGCGTTCTGGCTCACTGGACACCCGTTGGACACAGACTGGCAGCCGAATCCGTTTATAGAATGCTTAAGTCTTATCGTTTGACCCCTTGATCTTCATATGGGCTGTGATTAAAGGGACAACGGCATAAGGAGCCGAGATGAGAATCCTTTTCCTACAGTCTCTCACCTACCCGTTTATTGGGCTCATGTCCCTCTCCGCGGTCCTCAAGAAGCGGGGGCACGAAACCCGTCTCCAGATTCTCAACATGGCGAGGCCGTCTAATCGTGACCTTGACCGGATCAAGGCATTTATGCCGGACGTGGTTGGCGTTCCCGTGTATACCGGATGGCAGAAGAATGTCTTGACCTTCTGTCGAGAGCTAAAGAGGAAAATGGATGTGGTGGTTGTTCTGGGAGGACCCCACCCGACACACTGTCCCGAGGTTCTCCGGGGTGAGGGAGTGGATTTCATTTGCGTGGGTGAGGGAGAAACAGCCTTTCCTGAACTCCTCAAGCGATTTGAGGAGGGCGGGCCAACCGACGATGTGCCCGGGATATGGCTTAAAAGAGGAGACAAGATCATAGACAATGGTCCGTCCGACTTGCCGCAACTACAGGACCTGCCACCAATGGATATCGACTTGTACTGCGAGGCCAGCGAAGCAATTCGTCTCCAGGGCAACCGAGAATTCAGTCTCAATAGGGGGTGTCCGTTTCAGTGCACGTACTGCAATGGCCCCTCCTTGAAATTGCTGTACGGATCTTCCATTGTCCGATCCAAATCGGTGGAGCAGGCCATGGAAGAGCTACACTATGTGAACGAGAAGTACCCATTCAATTCGGCAGCCTTCACAAGCGACAACTTCTTTCTGAAGAAGGAGTTTGCTTTAGAATTTCTCCTTCGGTACAGGCGAGAAATCGGCAAGCCATTCTGGTGCCAGATGCGCGTAGAACTGGTGGATGCAGAAGTCGCACGTCTGCTTCGCGAGGCGGGGTGCCACATGGTCTCGGTAGGTATTGAAAGCGGATCTGAACGGGTAAGAAAACAGATTCTCAATCGGCACATGAGCAATGAGGCGATCATTCGAGCGTGCAGCACCCTTACTCAACACGGTATTGAAATAAATGCCTTCAACATGATTGGGATTCCTGGCGAGACCTTTGAAGAAGCCCTGGAGACCATTCGACTCAACACGATGATCGGCCCCGCTTCGAGCTGGTGCTCTTTTTTTCAACCCTACCCAGGTAGCAAACTCACAGCAAAGCTGCTTGAGGAAGGGGTCATCACGACTGAAGTGTTCGAACGAATCCCCGCAAGTTACTTCGACAAAAGCATCGTATTGCGAGAGGACGCCCATGTATGGCTCAATCTTCAACGGCTGTTTCAGTGGTGGGTGCGATATCCCTACCTAGATAAATGGTTCCGACGAATTTGCAACGTCAGAATTCCTCGTATTTATGACGCGTTGTTCGTACTATCCTTCTATAGTTACGTACGCAGGGCATACAAGTTGACGCGTACGAAAGCCCTTGCGAAGGTGATCACTAACGCGTGGGAAGCGCTTCGCGCGCGTGCGAGCTGACCTAATTCGTACCTCGTCCAAGGCCGGACCAGAAGCCGCTCCTTGCCGGAAACAAATAATGAACTCATCGGCCCCTCGCATTGGGGGCCGACCCGCTTACCTGGAGTTAGCATTTTACTTTTGCTCTTCTCACGAATTTTCCAAAAAACACACTAAGCGTCCAATCACTGAGCAGGATTTTCCTCATTAATGATTTCCATGTAATTTAAATGTACTAGAAGTCAGCGTTACTTAAACGAACTTCTTTATTTCTATTTACTTTTTTTTGGCTTGATGATAGAGATCATGGCTGATTTTGTCACGGCATTGCCGAATGCCGGCGAGACGCTCCAAGTCGAACCGTGCAAACCTGAAGGAGCGGCTGATCGGGTGTCTATCGTTTGCAGAACCCCTAAATTATCTTGTACCTCGGGCCGCGATGTCGCACGACTTCATTGGAGTGCATATCGTCTGGCCCAGTTCAGCCGGGTCATTAGCTTCATTTTTGCCTTGAGCCGGATTTCATCCACCCAATGTTGGGCGGCTCCGCCAATTCCAGGCGAAATCCATCCCGGCTTCGTTTACACAGTCACACATTTGCATCCGGCCGCTTATTTCGTTTTATTTTTGATATCCATGCTGTCATTAGCGAATTTGGCCGCTCGCGGTTGGATACCCATTCAATTTCAGTGGCCTTTACGCGTTTTCGGCTTTCTGGGAGAATTTGAAAAAACAATTCTCAGGACGGTCAAAGTCCAAGATTTTAAACGCAAAAAGCGGCGTGCTCCTACTTCAGGACCGCCAGAAGGTATGAAGTTTAAAGATGTTGACAGCGGCGTGCTCGGAGTACGCAAGCGCCCTAAGACGAATCTGCATGAACGAGGATCAGTTGTTCCGACACCTCTTGAAGGCATCAATCATCCAATGCCTCGTTTTGTTTCTCGAATCACGCAGCGATCTGCAGCCCGAAACGTTTCGATGGGGAAGCCCCGGCAGACGATTACCGAACAATTCAAACCTTACCCCATTAGAAATCCTGTATATCAGGGAGAAAACGAACCCCGCGTACAAGGGCAATTAGTAGTTTCCGGGACAATCACGGATTCTCAGGGTAATGGATTAGGATCCGTGATCGTCTACTTTACGGATGAGGCCGGGAATCGGCATGGTCAATCGTGCCGAAGTCGCCCGGGCAGTGGTGACTTTTGGCTGTTCGCAAACAGACCCGGGAAATATTTGCTGCACGCATATAAGCGTGGATATGTCGTTCAGGCTCCGCAGGATCTGACACTTACGATTAAAGACGGCAAAATAGATGGATTTACCGTACGCATGGTGGCAGAGGAATGTGCAGTGCGAGGGCGAGTATTCCACGTTTCTTATGGAAGCCCTGCTTCAGATGTGGAAGTGAGATGCCTTTGTAAGGGCAACTCTCGTATTTCATCTTGCCGGACGGATGAATCGGGAGCGTTCCGCCTGGCCGGAGTTCCGCTGAATACAGAGTGCGAATTGGAAGTGCGGGGCGCTAATAGCAATGTGCTGGCGCGTTCTGAATTTTTCGAAACCGCGCCAAAAGGCGAAATCGAGCGGGACATAATTATTCCCGGATCTTTAGACGAAGAGCCCGTCGCCGAAGAATCGTCCAATCAGGTTGCGACATGGGAGCAGGGAAGCGCTGCGGAGTGACAGGCACCAGATAACCAGCGGTCGAGAACCGAACAAATCACTTACCAGCCTGCCTCATGGACAATCCGACGTTGCCATAAAGCTTATCACCTCGGGACTATTTTTCAGTTTTCCCGCCACAATTCGCTTTATCCTATTTGTCCGCTCTCTGACTCCTTTGATTATTGCCTGAACTGCCGTCCTATCCACTAGAAGATCCAACTTATTCAGGAATGGTACTACCTGTGCATTCGGGCCAATGCCCTTCAGCGCGCCATCATTGTTGCTCAAAAGCCTGGCTACAGATTCAGGACTGATTTTTTGTCCTCTGCGCATTTTAGTCAGCGCTAAGAATTTCTCAATTCGGAATACCCGGTCCTCCTGTGCAGGTTTTCCTATGCAGTCGAGCCCTACAACTGGGACAACCAAATTCGTGAAACTCGGAATGACGGGTTCCCAATCTTCCGGCGCTTTGATAGATCTACCCGCAGCCCCATCAGCTTCCACAATGATTTTGTCGGACATATCCAGGAGCTTGGAGATTATTGTGTCAGGAATTCCGTCCAATTTGCCATGTGGAGGAATAATCGCCCTGCCAATGGTAACATGTCCAAATCGTGAAAGCCGCTCTGGCAATCCTTTGAGGTCGGGGTCCTCTTCAAGAAGCAATACCTGTGGTGATTGATTGAGGGCTGGAGGAAAGATTTTGGTGCTTGTAGTTGTTATTACAGTCCCATGCTGGGCCAAAATTTCACGCGCCAAGGCGTACATCAAAGATGTCTTACCCCCTGCGCCGACAAGCGCAATGACCCGAATCTGCGAATTTATTCCAAAATTATGCAGCCAGTCTTTCTTTTCCGACATGGTCTGACAGCCGCTCTCAAAATCCGACAGGCAAATGACTTCAGTTATGCGCGGACATTGAGGTCCGTTTCTTTGCAGATCAAATCCAGGGAGGGGACAGGCTGTACCGTATGCGGAAAGAGTCTCCATTACCTGAAATTATCATTGGGCCTTTACAGTATTCGTACTTATAGAATTCCAGCAAATAGACGCCCCTGTTCTCCATTACATAGCACTTAGTCTGTTTGCCCCAGGTCACCCATACCTTAAAGTTGTCCAGCAGCTCATATGGTGGGGTGCATTTGATGTCATATATCTGCACATAGACCGGCCCGATGTGCCCTTCCGGCCAATTGATCAGGTATCGTGTGCCACGGGCCCAGGTAAGGGCAGGCACAAGGAGAACTAGGAGAAAAAGGGCAACCCATGGACAAAGCCATTTTTTCATATCGATTCCTCTCGAAGGCCGCAAGCTGTTTACATATGCTACAATAATATACCATAATTAACACGATGTTGAAAGCTGTTTTTAATATATTACATTATGGTATGTGATGAAGCTGGAAGTCATCTGCCACTAATGATAAAGAGATATTCAGATTTCGAAACCCTATCCCGAGCGAGACTGGGGCACCATGATATGACTGATACTGCAAAATCAAAACTGCGTAAGCTGGTTTGGCTGGATGTCATCGTCGGCTTTTGGATCAATTTTGTAGGAGCAGCCTTAACATTTATTTATTTCAATTTCATCGAGTCGGGACTGCAGTCCCTACCGTTTCGCCTGGGCGCCGGCGCTCGAACAATTCTTTTTTTCGTCATTGCCGCTGGGGTAGTGGTAGCAACTACAGTTCTGGCTCTGAGGCGCGTCCGTCCCATTGGATTGCTGCTGGAGATTGATGAGGAAGAACTGGATTCTGAAAAGATGGAGTCCCTACGGCGGCATCTGATGAACATGCCGTTCAGGATGGCGGCCCGCAGCGCGGTGGCGTGGGTTGCGGCCGGAATCTTTTTCGGGATTCTGCAATTCTTTGTTCAGGAGCCTTCTACGCGGACGTTATTCCCAAGCATTCGTGTTTTCATAGCAGTTGTCTTTATCGGAGCTCCTTTCACGATCATATCAGCTTATTTTGCCCTGGAATGGTGGATCAGACGCAAGATTCAGGCACTTTTCCCGAAAGAGGCGCTTGTTGGCCTCCCGAAAACGGTAAGAATAAACGTGTTACCTAAAATGCTGGTGGTCTCGCTGCTGACAGGAATTGTACCTGTTTCCATGGTCAGCTATATAACACTTAGCGAGATCCACGAAATACAGGCCGGCCGATTGGCTATGTCGGACTTTCTCTCCCAGATGCCGTTGGTCATCGGCTTTCTTCTCGTCCTTTCACTAGCCGTCGCTATGCGTTTGTCAACGTTTGTCGCTCAGAGCGTGTCAGAACCCTTAAGACAAGTGAGTTCGGCTATGAAGCGGATCAGTAAGGGTGATTTGAATCTAAGCGTTGCGGTTGTTTCCAATGACGAGATCGGTTCTTTGGCCGAAGGATTCAACAACATGGCGAGAGGTTTGCGAGAAAGAGATTTTATCCGGAACACTTTCGGCAGCTACGTAAGCCCGGAAGTAGCTGCAGAGATTTTAAAATCGCCTGATGCTTTGAACATTGGAGGGGAATCACGTGAGGTTACTATTCTCATAGCTGATTTGAGAGGGTTTACCTCCCTGGCTGCCTCCGCTTCGGCACATACTGTGGTGAGACTGTTGAACCGTTATTTCGAACGGATGATAGATATAATTATGATGTACGGTGGCACGGTGGACGAGCTCATGGGTGACGGAATATTAGCCTTCTTTGGGGCTCCCAAACAACTCCCGGATTCCCCATTGCGCGCGGTCCAATGCGCGATCGAGATGCAGATTGCAATGGTGGGTCTAAATACCGAATTGAAACAAATAATGCCGGAGTTGTACTTTCGGGCAGAAAACCCGGGCCTGTTGTCGGCGAGAAGCATGACCGGTTTTTTAACTCGCCTGTCAATGGGAATAGCCATTAACAGCGGTTCTCTTATAGTGGGGAATTTAGGCTCTGATAAGCGTAAGAAATACGGTGCGGTGGGCAGTGCGATCAATGTTGCGTTTAGAGTCGAGAAATATGCCAAGGGTGATGAAATAGTAGTTACATCCGCAGTTTATTCCAGGCTAGCTGATGTTGTGGAAGCGGCCGAAATGCCTGACATGGAAATTAAAGGCATAGACACCCCCGTGTCGCTCTACAGGATTATCGGAATTAGAAAAGAAATTGGAATTGATCTGTAGAAGGACAACCCCAAAACTCATTATCTGAAAAGATTACAATCTCGCCGGCGTGTTCTGAGCCGCCCCTCAGTGCTACGGGCGGGGGAGAGCGGATACGCGTTGATTTCTTCGTGAGGTGGTCTTTATCTCTGTCTTATTAGGAATGACAATCTTTTCTCCGGTACGCAATTTCTTTCGAAGATTTACATCTGGATTTAGGTCCGCGAGTTCTTGCTTAGTGGTGCCATATCGCTTAATGATATTTCCTACACTGTCACCTTTATGCACAATGTAAACAGTATGGCGCCCCTTTTGTTCCTCTGGCAGATCCGTCAGCTTCTCTGCCAATAATTGCCGTTTTCCTGCCGGGAGCTGAAGAAGATATGGGTCTCCTTCGGGGGGCGTCATCCCTCTACGCAGGGCCGGATTCATTTCCGCTAAAATGGTGTGGGGCATGCCAATCGCTTTGGCCAGAGTCTGAAGTGAGTAACAGGACTCAATCGGTATTTGTTCGTTTTTCGAATCTTCAATCGTTGCATTCTGTGCGGCAAAACCGAATTTTACAGGGTTTTTGGCGATATGCGCGATTGCCTGGAATCTGGGAAAGAACTCTCTAGTCTCCCTCTTGAGCTTGGGACTTGCGCAAACCTCATCATAGTCGTCCGCATCTTCCTGGCAAAGAACTTGATTGAGTTTATTTTCCCCTGAATTGTAAGCACTCAATGCAAGTCGCCAACAGCCGAACATTCCGTAAAGATCTTTCAGGTAGAGCATGGCGGCTTTCGTTGATTTCTTTGGATCCAACCGTTCGTCAACCCAGCTGTCTACTCTTAGACCGTAACTCCGAGCGGTAGCAGGCATGAATTGCCACATTCCCAGAGCATTGGCGCGCGAGCGAGCCTCCGGATTCGCGCCTGACTCGAGCATGAACAGGTAAGCTATATCTTCAGGCAGCCCGTGTTCTCGAGTGATATTCTTCACCATACCCAAATACGGCTCAGCGCAAGCCAGATATTGTTTCATGGCTTCACGCTGGTCATACGCGTACTGACGAATGAACCTTCTTACCCTAGGCGCATTCTCATCGGATGGTAAAGGTGGAAAAGATGTTGTTGTTGTGGTTTTCTTCCGTTCACCACCAATAGGGAGAGCAATAGCCTTTGAGAGTGCATTGGCGACGGCGGGGCGATAGTCGAGATTCTCTTTAACGACAGTTGCAGTGGAACTGCAGCCCGTGAGCAGTGCAAATAAAACCGGAATAGCAGTCAAGCCAACGGAGCGCCAAAACACTACTATACGCGCCTCACCAGGAATCCCCAATCGTAGATCGGGAATCACCACCATTCCTCCTTATAACCACATACAAAAAATTAAACCGGACAGCCACATATTTCACCAATAATACCATACTTTACAATTCTGTCAACTTGAAAAGCCCTGAAATGCTCTTGCCATGCTGAGTTTGCAAAAGAGGAGCAACACCCGAACGGATAAAAAGCTGCAGTATTATTTCCAGGAAACAACGTTGATGAATAATCAAGTTATCGAGAAAAAATAAACCGCAGCGAAGTGTCACCTGCCTCAAGCATACCACCCATGGTCCTGAGGACCGAGCCGGCAGCAACTAGGCCGAGGTGATGATCGGGGTGGAAGGCGATCGCACCTCCAGGTATTTGCCCTTTGTTCCACAAAAGGTGCATTCCCGAAGTACCTTCGACCTCAATTAACCTCACCTGTAAAGACTTGTCATATTCAATCCCCGCGTCCTTATGCCATTGCCCGATAGCACTGATAGTATCTCTTGTAAATGCCAGACCTTGAACAATTGCACCTTCAATTTTACCAAATTGCTTCAGGATCAGCGGTAGAGGATCGGCCGCTTCAATACCAACTTGTATCCCTCTTGCCGTAAATTGTTGTGCCATTAAGCTGTAGATTCTAGTAAAAATCGTGTTGACATCGGCCGGCGCTCCTGACCCTGATAGCCCCCTACGACTGAATGCGCGAAAGCTCTCGAGCAAATGGGAAACTTTTTGGATCTGGGATGTAATTATGCCCAATCGCTGGCCGAAAAAGGCTTTTTCATCACTGGTCAGACCAGCTGCCTCTATTTTAAGTTGGATGACTTGCGAGGCAATCATGATAGCATTAAGGGGTTGAGCAATTTCGTGAGCAAAACCTGCGAATAGCTCTTCAAAAGCGGTCAATTGGAGCACATCCTCATCAGCCAATGACACTTTAACGTCCATTGTTCCTCCACTTTTCAGCTTGTCTCAGCAAAGCTAAATCCATAACATTTCGTAGGCTTAACTTAATCTGCACAAATTCAGACGCGCTTCATCTTACGATATGCACTGTCCTGACGAGAATTGTTATTCAAATAATATAACAAATAGACCTACCGATATAAATGATTTATTAGATTTGCATTTTCAACCCGGTCAGACTGCTTCCTTTTTCAGAAGAAGGGCAATCAGCTTTAAATTAATACTAGAAGAATTGCGGTTCGGTTTGTCTGCAAGTTGTGCAGGGGCATGCCTTTGGAAAGTCTTGCAGATAATGGCTGGCTGATGCGATTTTGTTCGAGAGCAATATAATTATTTGTAATTTCGTAGAAGCTATGTAGCCGAGAAATGAAAGCTACTCCGGTTTGCATCCCCCTCCATAAACAGCTAAATCCGAACTTGAAAAATGGAATTGTAGACGGGATTATATTCGGGCTAACCGCTGGATTACGGTCTAAAAGCTATGGTTCGCCGGCGTTAACATCCTTATACTGAGTCTTTCGACCAAGTTGGGCTATAGTCCAGCTTGGGAGCGGCACTAAAGAGTAGCTATTTTGGATTCGGAAACTATCGTGCGAATTCCACAGCCCTTGCCTCACGGATCACCACAATCTTTATCTGTCCGGGATAAGATAATTCCTTCTCTATTTTTTTACGAATATCGTGTGCCAGTAGTGTCAGACCTTCATCGCCAATATTTGAATTTTCCACAATAATTCGGATTTCTCGCCCGGCCTGAATGGCGAATGATTTACTAACACCTTTGAACGAATCCGCGATTCTCTCCAGATCTTCGAGACGCTTCACATAGCTTTCCAGCATCTCACGACGGGCTCCGGGTCTCGCTGCGGATAAGGTATCCGCAGCCTGGACTAGGACTGCTATAGTGCTGGTAGGTGGCTCATCCATATGATGAGCGGCGATTGCATTGATAATAAGGGAAGACTCGCCGTATCGCCGCGCAATATCGGCTCCTATTGCAGCATGGGCGCCTTCGACTTCATGATCGACCGCCTTGCCGATATCGTGAAGCAGCCCGGCCCTTTTGGCCTTTTTCTGATTTAAACCCAGTTCTGCCGCCATAATTCCGCATAGAAAAGCCACTTCGATTGAGTGCTGGTATACATTTTGTGCAAAAGAAGTCCTGTACTTGAGTTTTCCCAACAGCTTGATCATTTCGGGATGTACCGCGTGTACACCAACATCGAAACTAGCCTGCTGACCGGCTTCTATGATTGCTTCTTCCATCTCCTGAGTGACTTTTTTGACAACCTCCTCAATGCGGGCCGGATGAATGCGACCATCGTTTATCAGGCGTTCCAGAGAGATTCTGGCCACTTCTCGTCGGAGAGGATTATACCCTGACAAAATAACCGCTTCCGGAGTATCGTCAATGATCAGATCAACCCCTGTTGCAGCTTCTATGGCTCGAATATTCCGGCCTTCACGACCGATGATACGTCCTTTCATTTCCTCACTGGGGAGTGGGACAACAGAAACTGTACGTTCGGCTATAAAATCCGCGGCATATCTACCAATAGCTGAAGCAATAATCTCTTTGGCTTTCTTGTCGGCGTGAGAATGTGTTTCATCCTCGATTTGTCTTATGACTCGGGCACATTCTATCCTGGTCTCGGCTTCGACCTTTTGGAGTAGCATTTCTTTGGCTTCGTTCGCAGAAATGCCAGCCATCTCCTCCAATTTTGCGTTTTGTCTGTTTACGAGATCTTCAATTTCTCTCTCTTTATCTTTGAGTTTTTTGTACCCGCCTTCCACTTCTCTCTCACGTTTGCCGAGTGTGTTTTCCTTATTTTCAATTTGGCCGCTTTTCCTTTCGAGGTTCTCTTCCTTCTTGAGCAACCGCGATTCTCGAGCTGAAAGTTCGGTTCGTCGCTCTTTTATTTCATCTTCTAATTCTGTCCTGGCCTGAAACAGCTTGTCCTTGGCTTGTAAGAGCGCCTCTTTCTTAGTTGTTTCAGCCTCTTTATTTGCAGATTGTATAATAGAATCCGCGTAGGATTTGGCTGATTGGATCCGGCTCTTGTC
>JBKQRG010000395.1:0-6109 GCA_052144015.1 Desulfomonilaceae bacterium | reverse complement strand
TCCGAAATCCACGGTCTAATTTTGTCATGGTATAAGTATGGGGGTATGGGGTCCCGTGGGAGTCGCAAGAGGTGTTCAGGGTCGAGATGGGACCCGAAAATTGGGTCTGGATTCACGACTGTCTGGTACTTATGTGCTTCCTCCCGATTCGGAGCCATTTTCTGAACGAGCTATTCCCCCCGGCTCGCCTCAGCCCCTGTGCGAGAGGCAGATCTTTCCCCCCTGGACATGCTCGGATTAGCCCGATTCCCAAAGAATCACCATCCTCCTTCGCGCTTCTAGAAGTACCTCGTTCGACGGGTGCCCCCCAACCAGTCGAACGACAAGGCTCCGGGCATGCGTCAGCATTCGTCCCGGAACGTTGATCAGCCAGAAGCGGATCGCCTTCATGCGGCGATGCGCCCAATCTACCCCCAATACCAGCCGCTTCATGGCCACATTGAGATTAAAGGCAAGAATCATGATCTGCCACCAGGCAGCGTTTGAACCAAACAAGCCTGAAGGAAGCTTTCCCCCTGCCAGATCCTCCTTCATGATCGAATGGGCCTCTTCACTTTTGCCGCAGCGTTCTCTGTACCACCGGATTACCTCGTCGCCTGCGATATCTCGGTTCGTCACCACTCCGTTGACTTTGTATTTCACAGCGCCCCAATCCATGGTCTGAAAAGGAAAACCGAGCTGTTCATCCATTCCGGGAAGCGTCTGTTGCTCCAAGGGCTCACGAATCGCCAAATACCTGTACACTGGCCCATTCTTCTTGTGTCCTACCAACCGGGGGACAAAACAAATCTCGGCATACTCCTGGACTCTGCCGCGGACCTCTCCGGGAAGAGGACGCCAATCAGCTTCGGCTACTTCCCTTACTGCTTTCTTGAACTCGGCCGTCACATCTACCCCCACAGCAAACTCGATGACCCCGAAGCGCTCGCTCTTCGACTCAGCGCAATAGGTCAAGAGCTCCGCCTGATATCCAGCAGCATCCGAACGCAGACACACCTTCCTCACACCTCCGGGAATCAATTCCAATGCTCGTTGCAAAGGCCGAAGCAGATCAAAATTCGCAGAAACGTTCCCGTCCCGAAATTCGCTCAACACCACAACACCCTGTTCCGCCCAATAGATGTTCAAAGGCTGATAGGCCTTGTGTTTCTTATAACAATACAGAGCCTCCTTCTTGTGGGTCTCCACCAACGTCGCATCCATATCTAAAGTCGCCGTCTTCGCCGGCGTGCGTCGCTGAACCTCTGCGACAAAATCCGCATTGGCTCGTACCAGACCATCAAGAGGCCTCTTAGCCGCTGGAATGAACGCTGTATGAGGTATCCTCAGCTTCTCCTGCTCGTCATCGTGAAACAGCTCCAGATATTCTCGAATTGCCGTTGGAGAGGGCATCGTTCGCATCCTGTTCTTCCGCCACCGCCTCCTCAGACTCCGCTTCTCCGATCCAGTCCGGCCCCAGTGCTCAACTTCTCTTAATATCCGACAGAAACCCTCGTCTCCTTCCAGCACCGCCAAATCTTCTACGCTATCCCCTCCCGCAAGGTTCAGAAGCACCAAAGACATCACCATCTGTTCGTCCGTCCAGCCCTGTTCACCCTGGCGTGCCTGCACGTCGCGTGAGATTATCCGCCCAAACCCCATCACCTCCGCAAACTCCAGATACTCCGGCAATCCAGCCGATCCCGTGATCCCCCCATCTCTCTTCTCAATTTCATACTGGAAAGGAAGAAAACTCTGTGCCATAATCCCTTCACCTCGTTGGTGATAGATTCTTTCTAGCAAAAGCAGTCTATCTTCTTGATCTCTCAAGAACAACGAGGTTTTTCACTTTTTTTGACCCGCAATCAAGGTCGTCGCAGGGCCGCTCTGGAGAAGAGGCAGGTAGTGCATCAATAGGCTTTCCTTTGCGGACCTGTCCGGCTTGGTCTGTCCAACGCGTTAGACAAGCGCGCGTCTCCGGTCATCACTGACAGAAACAGCCCGCCTGAGAAATCGGGTCCGCATGATGCCTGATTTCTGCCGATGGCTGATCTGCGGAACCCTTCTGCATAGCCGGGGCTCTTCGTAGCCTAATATTCCAGTCAACTGGAACATTGGAGTTCACCAGGGCTGCATTCTCCGCTAAAGGCACGACTCCTGAAAGCCCCGGAGAGCGATGATCCGGGTCGAGCAAGGTTAGAGGTAGGCGCAAATCTACGGAGTCTGAAATCGCCTCTGGCTGTCTCGTGGCTCGGCTCAGTTGCCCAGTCTTCGTTCAACAAAATGACCCACCACAAGCCCGAACCTGTTATAATCCCCAGATTATTTCGTTACCATAGCGTTTTATTTATTGGAGGAGGGTCTCAATGACCTTGACCAGAGCAGATATAGCCCAGAAAATAGCCAATGACTGCGGATTCATGAGAAATGAGGCCACGGAGATCTTTGAAAAACTTCTCGAAATCATGAAGAGCTGCCTCGCCTCTGGAGAAGACGTGATGATCTCCGGTTTCGGAAAATGGAACGTAAAGTCCAAGCACGCCCGCAGAGGCAGGAACCCTCAGACCGGCAAAGAGATGGTCCTCGATGCCAGAAGGGTAGTGACCTGGAAGTGCTCGCCGGGGTTGAAGAAGGTGATGAATGAGGTTGGTAAAGGGGATGAAGGGATGAAAAAGTGAAAGTTGGAAGCCTGTATCCTGACCATGAACGGTGAGAGCTATCGATTCAAACAGAGCATGTCCAGAAACGAGAAACAATGACGCTTTGCTTCAACCAGATGGGTCCCTTTTACCTTGCGGTCCCCGGTCCCTTTTAGCTTGACCGAAAACAGCAAATGAAACATGATTGTAGCGCGTTACTGGAGGGGCTGTGATTTTCATGATCTTTTCCCATCGAATCGCATCCTGATCCAGCGCGTCGCGCAGGTTGGCTTTCGTCACTTTTTGTGCATGAGCTTTGAGCTAATCGAGCTAGGTTGTCATGCCCATCCGCATAAGATGGCATGGCATACCGGCGTACACAACGAAACCTAAGGGATAAATATGTTAGCGCTTCTCCCGCAAGCACTCGACTGCGGTATTATGTGGACACAAAACCAAGACTCCGTACCATATGCGAGTCAATCTAATGATTGTTAGGTTCCTGGTCCCATGAAACGTAGACGGCGCATTCTCCTGGCAGGCACCATTGCCGTCGTCGTACTTGCCGTAGTTGCTTCCTTTGAGCCAGTACGCAGCACCCTAGGGTATCTGTGGGGGAAGGCACGGGGCGGGTACTTGGTTAGCGAAAGGCTTGAGCAGCTAGGTCACTGCGTCAAGAAGCGACTAAAACCGTCCTTTGAGGGCGCAGGCGTGAAGTATCCACCAACAGACCTCGCATTCGTTGCATTCAAGGATTCGAGGATACTGGAGCTGTACGCGAGAGGCAAGGAACAGACATGGCAGTTCATAAAGGCCTACACCGTCTTAGCGGCAAGTGGAGAACTCGGTCCCAAGCTTGAGGAAGGTGACCTCCAAGTTCCTGAAGGTGTATATCGTCTGGAGTCGCTGAACCCCAATAGCCGCTACCATCTCTCCGTGCGCCTGAATTACCCCAACGACTTCGATCGCCGGATGGCCAAAGTGGACGGAAGAACAAGGCTGGGGAGTGACATCATGATTCACGGTAGGTCCGGATCAATCGGATGTCTGGCTATCGGAGACGAA
This sequence comes from Desulfomonilaceae bacterium, assembly GCA_052144015.1. Classification (GTDB taxonomy): domain Bacteria; phylum Desulfobacterota; class Desulfomonilia; order Desulfomonilales; family Desulfomonilaceae; genus DATJPW01. Next base: position 2,426 of record JBKQRG010000395.1, on the reverse strand, counting down.
GCTGCGGAAGACCTATTCGTCCTATCCGCTCTCGTCGAGAGAGAGCGTGTCAAGGTCGTCATTAGCCCCACGGATTTCCGGGTTGGGACAGCAGTGAACCCAATCGAGAAACCGAGCTGGGTCCGCGAGCTTTACGGAATGCTTCGTGAAGAGTTGGGCCAGTTCCAGAAAGGGACCTAACTACCAACAAATGGCCATTTCCACAGGACGAGCACAGAGTCGTCCGCGATTGTGGGCGTAGAGCATCGTTACGGCAACTGCACAGAAGGCACGTGTAGTGCTCCGCCCGTTAACTTTGCTTGATCACTGTGTTTAAGAAGAATCAGGGTGGCTGGCCCTTGGGGTGAGATAACCGCAAGATTGTGGGGTCGAGTCTGCTCTTGACTCATGTTTCAGAGGCAAAAGCAGACCTGATAATGATATGAGAGGCTTTATAGTTGTCACGGGTGACGGCGAAGGACCAGTCGCGGTGAAGATCTGCAGGCTAGATCCATTGACACCACCTGAGAAACATACCGGCAAAGGCGAAGAAGGTACACAACACGGCCGTACCTCGGCAGGGAAACAATAATTGTTTCCTCCACGGGAGAAGTGTTTTCCTTGACAGAGGACCTCTTAATGGGTGACCCCTTGCATGACCCCTTGCATGACCCCTTGCATGACCCCTTGCAGCAGGGAAGTTAATCCAGCGGATTTGGGATGAATTACCAAATCGTTATACAAATCTTGATTTAGACGCTTTTATATTGATGCCCAATCACCTCCATGGGATTATTGTGTTAACCGACAATGCAGCGGTAGGGGCGCCGCTTGCTGCGCCCTTTCCGGGCAGGGCAAGCGCTGCCCCTACATTGGGGGGTATCGTTCGGACATTCAAATCCCTATCCGCTATCCTGTTGAACCGACTACTATCTCGAACGGGCCGGCCTCTTTGGCAGCGCAATTATTACGAACACATCATCCGAAATGAAAGATCCCTAAACGCGATCCGTGACTACATTTTGAATAATCCCAACCGATGGTCAGATGATCCCGACAACCCGGAATCATTCGGATAATTCTGGGCCCGGCCACCCATTGCGATATCGTAACCGAGCGGCAGCCCGGCCATTGTAAAAGGGCGACCGCCGGTCGCTCCCTACAAAACGCGAAGGATCAAATTACGCGATCCGCATTCTCCCTGGATTTGGGCGCACACACTACAGAAAATTGTGCAATGGTTCAAGACGGTCACTACAAACGAATACCCGCGGCTTTTAAAACGAGAGCAACTCCAATGTGCAACGCCGCATTTCACCCAATCCATAATGAGACCGAAGTTGTGTAGCCCCGGAGGGACTCTCGCAAAGCGCCAAACGAGACAAGAGCGGACTTGAACCCAAACCCCTATTTCGCCACGGTAGGATGTCACGAATGTATGGTGTCCCCGGAATTCCTGTCCACAGAATTCCAGTGACGGACCTCAATCTGTCATTGCGAGGAGTAGGGCGACGAAGCACCGGATTTCCTCCTGCCATTGCCCGGGAGTAGAGCTTGCTTCTCTGCGCTCGCAATGACAAGCGTCTCTCCGGTCATAGTCATGGGCTGATTTGTTTTCTTAAGAATTATGCTTTGGCGCCGGTTACCTGGAGGTAACGAAAAGGTAACGGGGCGTATGGCATGGTTTGCCTGTGAATCAAAGGTGTTACGGAGATAGTTACCTCGGTTACCATGGTTACCTGTTTTTATAGGGGTATCTATATTTTATAAATAAAACAGTGACAATTATTGTCACCGGGGATGTTTTTCCTATAGACACGGTTTTCTTTTAGGTAACAGGTAGCCGGGGCAAGAAGAGAAGAGTAAGCTATTAATATTATATGATAATGCCTTCAAAATACCGGTTACCTTTGCGTTACCTTTCCGTTACCTTTGCGTTACCTTTCCGTCATTGTTTCGGCGCATAAGTTATCTCTCAAGCATATCGTCCAGGTCTTCTCGAGGTATGGCCCTGAGCTTTGCGGTCTTGCCATCGATTTTTTGGACAACAATGTCCACCAGGCAGTCGTTAGCTTTCCAATCGCTGAACACCGCAGCCGGGTCGTACTTCATTTCTGCCAGCGCTCGTTTCAGCACAGGCCCGAGGAATCCGATATAGGACCAGTCGTCTTTGCGGTCCCGTCTGCCGTACCATCCGCCTATCGGTGGCTTCGGGTTCCCGTCATTATCAACTCTGTGGTGGCCATAGAAGGAATCTTGATGCGCAACGGCCCAGGAATAAATGTCTCGAAGCGCTCTCGTGCCAATATGCGTCTCCGATGCGTCGGCTCTGATCTGCGGCCAGATGGTCTTAAACGGATCCGTGAACGCCCAGGGAAGCGACAATGCCTCGTGGGCAATCTCTCCGGCTGTTGTTATGGCTGCGGCAATATCGGCCAGCCGAGCCA
>JBKQRG010000394.1:0-11792 GCA_052144015.1 Desulfomonilaceae bacterium | reverse complement strand
ATTGGTGAATCAGCCTGAAATTTTTATCTTGGATGAGCCGGCAGTGGGTTTGGATCCCCCCTCCTTGAAGGAAATCTTTCTTTTACTTCAGACACTGAAGGCTTTGGGCAATAGAACCATATTGATTGTCTCTCATAATATGGATCCATTCCTGGATCTGCTCGATCACATGCTGGTGCTCGATCGAGGACGAGTAGCGGCTTTTGGCTCCCCTGCGGAGGTTTGTGAATTATTGGATGATGACCCGATTATGAGACAATTTCTCCCGGAATTGGCGCTGTTCGTTCATGATCTTCGTAAGACCGGCTGTGCAGTCGCGAGAGATGAGTATCGAATACCTGAATTGCTGGACCAGCTGACGAATCTCTGTTCAAATGAGGGTTGCCCTTGAAAGCCTTAACTTTTATAGTTCTTTTCAGTTCTATTATTGCGGCAGGTCTTGATGCCCAGAGCGCAGAGCCGCCGCCCGTTGACGAAGTCGTGAAGCGCGTGCAGAATGTATATGCGCGGCAGTGTTGTTTTGTAGCTCGGTTTGACCAATTGACCGTCAATGTGGGTATGGACCTGAAAGACCGATTCGAGGGCACTATGTATGTCAAGGCTCCGAACCTCATCGCATTGGAAGTAGTCTCTCCTGAAAGGCAGCAGGTGGTAATCCGAGGAAGATCGTATTCTATCTATTTTCCGGACGACGGAAACGCCGCGCGTGGCGAGATCCCGCCGGAGATGAATGTGGAGCATTTCTTCGGTTTTCTTGCCAATCTTGGCGATTTAGATCGAAATTTTTTAATTTCGTATCCAAACAGATCCTCTGATGAAGCTGAAAGACTTATCTTTCTCGAATTGGCAGACCGCAAGAGACCCCAGGGTACTTATCGAATCGTGGTAGGCATCGACAAGGACCAGTTCATCATTCGTCGAGCAATCATTTACGACGCTTTAGGTAACTATAACCGTTTTGATCTTTGCGAGATTACCTTTCAAACTTCTCTACCTGATTCGCGCTTCCAAGTGGCCCCCGGAGCTATAGACATAAGAGACGAAAGCACGTCAAAGTAATCTAAACAGTGATTCCAAACAAGTCATTCCATCTTATGAGCCTCGGCTGTCCGAAGAACCGCGTAGACTCTGAAAAGATTCTTTTCATAATGACATCTGCGGGTTTCGTGTATGCCGAGGATCCGGCAAAAGCCGCCATCTTAGTAGTCAATACCTGCGCTTTTATTGAACCGGCTGTTGAGGAATCCATAGACACGATATTTGATTATAGATACGAATATAAAAAAGCTTTTCTCGTGGTGACCGGCTGTCTTCCCTTGCGATACAAGCAAAATTTGAAAAAGATATTGCCAGAAGTGAACCTTTTCCTGCCTCCTGACAAAATTCAAGACCTGCCGATGCTTTTGCAGTGCTATATCACTGGGAAGAGGACAGCATCGCAAGCTCCGGGCCGATGCGCGACAGAGACTGATCGCAAATATAGCTCGGGTTCCGATTCCAGAATTCTCACGACACCTGGATACGCTTATCTCAAAATAGCTGAGGGATGTTCCAGGAGTTGCCGTTATTGCACAATACCTTCAATTCGAGGTCCTCTGCACAGCTTTGACTCTGATTCGCTCAAAGGAGAGGCGACTTATTTGGCTGCGCAAGGGGTACGGGAATTAATACTGGTAGCACAAGATTTGACTGCATACGGATTGGACAGACGGGAAAAGAAAGCACTGGTACGACTCGTCAGAAATCTGTGTATGATCGAAAATATTAAATGGATCCGTCTGATGTACCTCTATCCTGACACGATTCCATCCGGCTTATCCGAGCTGATCCAGGAAAGTGGAAAGGTGCTCCCGTATCTGGATATTCCTATACAGCACATATCCGTTAAGGTGCTGAAGGCAATGGGACGACCTTGGAAAGGGGACAGAATCAAAAGAATGATCAATCGACTTCGGAGTGAAATCCCCGGCTTGGTCCTGAGAACAACATTGATGGTAGGATATCCGGCTGAGGGCGAGAAGGAGTTCCGAGAATTACGCGACTTTGTCGAATCGACCGAGATAGAGAAGGTGGGTGTATTCACTTATTCACCGGAGGAGGGGACATCTGCTTTTGAGATGGGAGATCCGATTTGCACAGACTTAAAGAAAGCCCGAGCACAAGAAATTCGATCAATTCATTCACGATTCGAAAACAAACGAAATAGATCTAAAATCGGCAAAATAGAGGATGCATTAATCGAGGGAGTCGCTTCAGAATCTGAGTTTCTCCTGCAGGCCAGAATTTGGGATCAAGCCCCCGAAGTCGATGGCACACTCTACATAACCGCTGGAAATGCAATGGCCGGCGAGATTCACAAAGTGAGAATAACCGATTCGTACGGCTCCGATCTTTTTGGAGAGATCATCCCATTGCCGTCGGGTATTGCAGCTTTAGATCCGCCTTAATTCACACTCGATTCTGGAATCTTTTCTGATTTCAACGGTAAAGATAATAGTAGAGCGCCAACGCCAGTACAAGTGCGCCAAAAACAACAATTTTCACAATAATTGTAGTTTCCATGACCGAATAATACCAGATCCATCTTTGTAGAGCTCAAAAAATCGTAATCATCAGTATTTCAGAGGTATGGGAGATCGAAACGTAATTGCCGGCGCGATTCACGGCTTTACTTACATGTGCGTGATTTATATTTAATGTTATACTTGAACAAATGAATATATTAAGCTGTTTTTCTAGAATTTTCATTGACACAAACTCTTCCGCTCTGCTATTATGGACCAGTAGGCTAAGCACGTTGAGGATCGAACTCCTCATTATCAATGATCTGAACGCAAGCCTTTAAAACTGATGACTCATGACTCTGTGGCTCAATAAAAATCTGAATAGTACCCGCAGGGTCCTCCGGAGAGGATGAAGAATGAGGTCACCTGAAAAAAAATATTGGCCCTCCATCTGGCTGAGCTATTTATTATTTTTCCTTACCTGTGGATCCGTCTGGGCCGATGTGTCCGGCGAGATCACAGGCGTAAAATTGGATGCGAGCCAGAAGCGAGTTGTAATTGAGTCAAAGGGAACCGTGGGCAAGCATTTGGCACGTGTTATTGGTCGGCCTAATAGATTGGTAATGTATTTCGAGGAAATGTCCATAGGCAAGGTGCCCGCTACAATCAAATGCGGTGATTTGAACATTAATGAGATTAGATCATCCAACGCGAGAGGCCAGGCACGCGTGGTGCTGGATTTTCAAGAAAATCCTGTTCCTCCTTTCCATGTCCGTAAGGACAATAATAATGTCTTTATAATATTCGGACCACCTTTGAACGCGGATAAAGGAATAAAAGAGTTTGTTTCCGATCAGGCGGCAAATCTCGTTGCTCCCGCGGCTCCCGAAATGGGTGCTGCTCCGGTCAGAACAAATAGTCAGGAACGAAATACAAAAAAACAATTCGAAGCTGTCGCAAGCCAGGGAGGAATTCAGCCGGAACAGTTTGTTCTAAGTCCTGCGGCGCATAAACCGGATAATATTGAGAGGAATGGATCCGGAAAGGATTCCCAGACACATGGCTCCAGGTCTCTAAAGACCAACACGGGCGAGACCAAAAAGCTTCCGATCCTGTTGGCGCAGAATACGGATATGAGGAATCCCGCTGCTTCCACTGGCAGGTCGAGCGAAAAAGTGGAGCCCGCCGAGCTTCGAACCAATCCGCCAACTCCAGCGCAGCAGAATGAAATTGCGGGGGGTGGTGGGCAGATGGCGAGGGAGGTGAGGCCTCCAGTAACTCCCCCCACGCCTGATCCTCGTCTCGTCGTCCAAGAAATAACTGAGCTTAAATTTATCCAAGTAGGTCACAACTCGCGGCTTATTATCCGGGGGGGCGATCACCTGGACTATCGCATGACAAAAGTTTCTCCTACAAAAATGAGACTCGACCTCATCAATGCTGAGATTCCAAAAGTGCACCAAAAACCCTTAAAAACGGACCTTTTTTCTACGTCCGTCGAAATGATAGTGCCTGGCTCTCAAACGATTTTCATTCAGCTCAAAGATTCGGTTCCTCATCAGATGGAGAAGAAAAAAGGCGTGCTCATGATCGATTTTCCTCCACCACGATTCCAGATGACAGCGGATCAAAAAGCAGCTGCGAAGCCCGGAGACACGGCCGGGCGGGAAGCTTTCCAGCAAGCCGGTGAAACGCGTCGGGAAGCTGTTCGAGTAATGAAAGAGGAAGAAATTCTCAAGGCCAACGAGGGTCGGAGAAGAACGCTGGAAAGCCTGCAAAAACAGCAAGAGGACAACGAGAAACAGCGGTCCGAGCTTATGAAACGATATCGAATTGCCCCTGATCCAGCGGTTTTCAGCAAACCAGTGACTATGGATTTTCAAGGCATCAGTTTAAGAAATGCTTTTAGGCTATTAGCGGAACAGGCCGGCATCAACATCATAGTGGACGACAAGGTTACAGGCAGCACGACTCTTCGTCTTTTCCAAGTGCCTCTCGGGCAGGTTATGGATACTATAATAAACACTCATGAACTCGACCGAGAGATGGTCGGGAATGTTATGCGTGTTGGAAAAAAAGAGGATATCAAGAAATTAAAAGATGAGAGGCAAAAGGAATACGGTCTTAGAATGGGGGACGTCAACAAGAGACTAGAAGAAATTCAGAAAGAAATTCGAAAGAATCAATCAGATACCGAGAAAGCTTTGAAGGACCTGGAAAAAGTCGATACCGGCGAAACAGCCGCCCCTGAAGATATTCGGACCGAAGAAGTCGGAGAAGCCGGTTGCATAAAAATCAAAGGAGAGGACGTCTGCTTCTTCTATGCGACTGTTAAGGTGGTTTATGCAAAACCCCAGGATGTAGTAACAGTCCTGGAGTGCATGTTCAATCTTAACTGCAAGGGCAGAAAAGGGCTGGGCCAGACTGTCGACGTGGCGCAAGAGCTGCAGGAAGGCTCGGAAACCAGCAAACAGGATCGCGAAGCTTTCTCGCAACAGTTGCAGCAGCAAGGATTTTCTCCCGACAGTGCGGGCTATCAACAGAGAATGCAGGGGTACGAACGCACGCAGTCCGACTCGACGCGGGCCCGGGCAGCTACGGCTACCGCAGCGCAGATTGGAAAGCAACAGGCAGCTTCTCAGGTTACTCTGCCATACGGCACTGATCCCGATCTTGCACAACTCGTCGCTAACACCATGTTATGGCCGGACGAGACTAATCGTATGATATTCATCAAGGATACGTCGGATAGAATCGCCCAGATGAAAAAAGTCATTTACACTCTGGACGTTCCCACTCCTCAAGTGTGTGTGGAGTCCAGAATCGTTCAGGCAACCCGCGCGTGGAGCAGAGGCCTTGGTATCACTTGGGGCGGTAGGAACAACCAGACGGGCTTTGTCGAGACCTTCAAAAAAGGTTTTTGGGGCGTTGAGGGACAGAATACCACTACCAGCGTTGCGGGCATACCATTGACCACTGGTGCGATTGCTCCGCCACAACCGGAAGGCACTCAACCGCCTAACCAGATGGCGATAAACCTCCCCGCGGTCGCAGGTCAATTGATGGGTCTGGGAATACAATTCGGTCTGCTCGGCACGAACTATATAACTGAATTAGACGCGCGCTTGAGTATTGGTGAGAGCATGAACAAAGCGAAGATAATCTCCCGGCCAAAAGTGCAGGTACTGGACGGCCAAAAGGGGATGATAAAAAATGGACTATCTATTCCTTACGTCACCACCGGAATCGGCGGATCTACTCAGACGCAAATGATAGATGCAGACCTGAAATTGGATATTAAGCCGAAAATCTATGCGGACGGTCGCATCAAAATGGATGTGAAGGTGAGCGATGACGAACCCGAGATTGTGCAGGGCACCTTATCCATTCGGCGACGTGAAGCAGAAAGCTCCATGACCGTGAAAGATGGTGAAACCGCGGTTATCGGCGGAATTCTTCAAAGCACGAATAGTACCGATCGAGGAGGTTGGCCCGGCCTCATGAATGTTCCAGTCGTTAATTTTCTGTTTACGAATAAGAATAGCTCAAATAATGTGACTGAACTCCTAATATTCATAACACCGGCCATTATTAAACGGCCGCCGGCCGCATCATAAAACACATCTAACTTTCCCACTCTCGCCCGCTTACTTCCCTCTCGAGAATCGAGAGGGAAGTTCGTTCATATGCGGTGTAATTGCTGCCACGATTTCCGCCGACACTGCGGACGATATTGCTGTGGCTGGTTTAAACATTACTAAATAATCTGTCCAATTCCAGCTTAGGTGCCAAACCGCGGTTGAATTATGACCAAAAGGAAAGTTCTCTTTAAATCGCGTGGGTGATTGAGCTTCTAAACAGGTCTGTGGCCAACCGCCGCAACAGGCAAGAAGCTCGGCAATTTCTTTGTCGACGCAGCCACTGACGCGGTCGAGTTGATCGACTTGGAAATTAAAACGCATTTCCTACATCTTTACAGGGAAATTGTGCACACAGTCCGGGGAAAAATTTAGGAACTCGGACCACATAGCATCTGCGATTTTGCTAACGCGCTCTCAAACCGGCTGCAGGTTGAGGAGCTCTTTCTTGCATCTTTGCAGGATAGAAATGAATTCAAGATCGGGCGGAGGATTTTGGGGAATTTTCGGTATCACCGCGCTTCCGGAAATTCCGAGGGTCGCTAATTTCTTTTTTTCGCGCTGAACCATCTTTTTGCGATCCGGAACCTGGTGTTTCAGTCCTGTCTTGAATGCTCCACGCAATTCGTCCATGATCGAGCGTTTAGACCCCGCTTGCGGTAGTCTCTCCATCAATTCAAGGTACTTTAAAATCTCTCCGTCTGCCGGAAGATTCTCGACCATCTCAATCCATATCAAATGCCGAAGAAGCTCTCGATCTTCAGCAGGCTCCTCCATTATTGTCTCTAGAATTTGTTCCGCGCCCTCAGGGAATTCGAGCAGTTTCATCCGGTAACCTTTTGCCTGTTTTCCCAACTTTTCTCGTTTCAGGCGGTCCTGCTCTTCGACCGACAGAGTCATCCCCTTGGTCCGCTCCATCATAAGATCAATGGTGCTACGAATTTCGCCCATACAATTCCTTCCCGCAATAGACTATTCCAAGAATTCACCACGAAATGCGCAGAGAACGTAGAAAGTCTACAGAAGGGCCAAACCGACCATATACGATGAAAATGTTGTCCTTGCCGCCAGCCCAGTATACGAATTCTTAGAAGCTTCGGGAATTCCGCGGAATGACGATCAGAAAAGTGGTTCTTGAATTCCCTCTTTCCCCCTCTGCGCAATCTGTGGATTCCGACTATTCACGAATTTGGCCTTCACCGAGCACAATAAATTTCGTCGTGGTAAGATCTTCCGCTCCCATAGGGCCGAACGAGTGTATTTTCGTCGTGCTGATCCCGATTTCAGCACCGAGGCCATACACATAACCGTCACTCATCCGAGTCGAAGCATTCACAATCACCGAAGAGGAGTTGACCTCCTTCAAGAATTTTTGGGATGCAGCATAGTCCTTTGTTACTATTGATTCCGTATGGAGAGATCCATATTTGGCAATATGGCGAATAGCTTCGTCAATATCATCCACTACCTTAACCGCCAGAATCAAATCCAAATACTCCGCGAACCAGTCTTCCTCGGTCGCTGATTTCATTGACGGCCTGATTGCCCTGGACCTTTCACATCCTCGTAGTTCTACTCCTGCGGCTTCGAGCGTTGCCGATGCCCTTGGCAAAAATTCTTCAGCAACGACTTTGTGGACGAGCAGTGTTTCAAGGGCATTGCAGACACCGGGTCTTTGCACCTTGGAATTCAGAGTCAATTTGATCGCCATATCAAGATCCGCTGCAGCATCCACATACAGATGGCATACACCTTTATAATGTTTGATTACGGGAATACGAGAATTCGCCGCGACAAAACGTATCAACTCCTCCCCACCTCGAGGAATAATCAGATCTATAAATTCCTCCAGTTGTAACATGTGCAAAATTGCTTCACGGTCTGTCGTGGGGAGCAAATTTATGATATTTCTATTGACGCCATTTTCTTCCAGTGCCTCTTTGAATATATCCACAATAGCTTTATTCGAATTAATGGCTTCCGAGCCGCCTCGAAGGATCACTGCGTTGCCCGCTTTTAGACAGAGCGCCCCCGCGTCGGCCGTCACATTGGGCCTGGATTCGTAAATTATTCCTATAACCCCCAAAGGTATGCGCATACGGCCGACTCTCATACCATTTGGTCTAGTCCACATGTGCACTATTTCTCCGATTGAATCAGGGAATTCAGCTATTTCTTCCAGACCGGCAGCGGTCTGTTCGATGACTTTATCAGATAAGGTAAGTCGGTCGAGCATCGCTGCTGATAAACCCTTCTCTCTTGCCTTTTCCAGATCTTTTCGGTTCTCTTCCTGGAGATAAGAGCGGCGCTCTCTTAATTTGTGAGCGATATCGCGAAGGATCTTTGCTTTGGTGGTCATTGGCAGAACGGCCGCGGCCGCGGCTGCATCATGTGTAGCCCTGACCGTGCCAAGCACTGTTTGCTCTAATGACATTCGGCTTCTCCGTTAAGGTCTTCAAATCAAAGATTTGTAGTTGGGGGTACTTGAAATATTTACCAAAAATCCTATCATTGCATTTTATCACCGTCAATAGACCAGAATCTTAAGGATCACTTCTGCGGATCATGGCTTAAATATAAAGGTTTCCAGGAAAACATCACATGATACCTATTATTTCTATTGTGGGAAAATCTGATTCCGGCAAGACAACTCTCCTCGAAAAAATGGTTAAACAATTGACGTCCAGAGGATACAGGATTGGCACGATCAAACATGATGCGCACAGCTTCGAGATTGACCACGAAGGGAAAGATTCTTGGCGCCACAAACAGGCCGGAGCCGCTGTTACAATCATATCATCTCCGGCCAAGTTGGCCTTAGTGGCTGACACGGACCACGATCATGCACTTTCGGAGATCCGGGCACTATATATGCGAGGGGTGGATCTGATAATAACCGAAGGCTACAAACGAGAATCACATCCAAAAATAGAAGTTTTCAGGCGGGAAATGCACCGGGAGCTACTCTGCACAGATGACGACAATCTTATAGCCGTAGCCGGTAATCCATCTGCTTCGCCGATAGACATTCCGGTATTCGATTTAGATGATGTCCAGCCGTTATGCGATTTCGTCGAGCAACGTTTTTTAAAGGGCGCCTGATCAGTCAGGAACTGCAGTTGGAAAGCGAGGAGTGATGCGGAAGCGGTTTGTAAAATTGACCTAAACTGGTAAAGATGTTCACTCAACAGATACATTAACGCTGCCCATCAGAAATGGGCCGCTCGACTGCAACTTGAACATTTCTTGATGAAGCTGAAAGACACGGAGTTCATCATTCGGTTCAGCTTTATTAAAACAACTCTGATCCAATCGATAGGTGAGCCTCTAAGTGATTTAATTACCACTGGCGGAAACGGGGCTCATCCCTTTAACCATTTTCTTCAAGATTATAATGGCTCATAACCCGGGAAAGCGCTTCCCCGGTTGCACGCCCGAGACGTAACGCAGTTTGCATTCTCTGTGGAGCCTGTTCTGAATTAAGTCCCACTACCCAAAATCCGGCAACCATCCGTTTGCGATTTTTTTTGCCATAAAAAATCGGAACCGATACGGACCACATGTTAAACATGTACTCGCCCATATCCGCTGCTGCACCGTCCTCACGTATTCGAGCCAGGTCCTCCAGGTATTGATTCGGGTCAGTAACTGTTTTGGGAGTGAACTGCGGTAAAGAATTAGAATAAAGGAGTTTCTCAAGCGATTCTTTATCCATGTGCGCCAAAAAGATTTTTCCCGCCGCGCCTGCGAACACGGTGAGACGCGTTCCCGGCGGGGCTGTGATTTTCAAATCTCTGGATGAATCCACCTGGTCAAGAATTAGCAGTTGTGCGCCCGTGCAGATACCGAGAAAAACTGCCTCATCCAATTCTCTGGCAAGTTTTTCTAAATGAGGCCGAGCTTTGATCACAAGAGGTATTCTTATATCCGCCGTACGTCCGAGGTTTTTCGCGGCATACCCGCACGTATATTTTCTGGTGATAGGGTCCCGGAGCACCCACCCGGATTCTTCCAGAGCCGCTAGAATCCCGTGTGTAGTGGATTTGGCGAGGGAAAGCTTGGACGCGATTTCGCTGATGCCCGGGTTTTTGGGGGACGCGGCTATCATTCTCAGCACCTTCATGGCTTTGGAAACTATGGGGGCCGAGTATGCTTTGTTTTGAGAAGTTTCGCTTTCGATCATTTTGATTCACTCGGTTTGTTCATCATGGTGAAAGCCACTTTTTCTTACTCGTTTCGCGAGTAATTGTCAAATGGTTTAGAAGCAGCATGATGATCTTGCTTGACACCCGTGACCGAGAGCATTATTCTGAAGCACCAAAGTTCTCGATAGCGAACGCGGTTTACTTGAGAGATTCATGCTGGTAATTAAGCTTGAGGATATACAAAGGGCTACTTTGCCCAGTCGTTCAGGGAATGAAGGCTGGATAGGCGTTTCTCCGGTCGGAGATGCTTATCATGTGGTGGTTCCGGTTGATGTTCAATTAGCTCGAGGTGTTATGGCTTGCAATAGGCCTGCCGATGGAACCCCCTTTGGGGGCTATGCGTCATGGCTTTATTTTCGATGCGCGCCGTACGAAGACGAAGCAGTAGCCGAGCAGGAGGCTCGTGATGCACAAGTCCGCCGGAACAGCCTTGAGCTGCTTAGTTGGCTCGACTCGTACGGTATGGAAGCGAAATTAAACGTTCCATAAGCTTAGAAATCATCGCAAGGGATTTACGGCCTTAGCCGTAAAAACCATTCTTCCAAAATCGCGCCTGTAAGGAGGAGAAAAGATGCTCCTACCGAAATTCGAGTACCATGAGCCCTCGACACTTGAGGAGTTGCTGCACCTGATGTCCGAACTGGGTGGGAATGCACGATTGCTTGCGGGTGGCACCGATCTATTGGTGAAAATGAAACTGAAAGTGGATCGGCCCGCCCACGTGATCTCTATTTCGCGTGTGCCCGGATTGGACCAAATTGTCCCGAGGAACGGACATGCGGTTACGATAGGATCTGCGGTTTCTGCAGCTGCGCTTGCCCGTCATGAATTAATTCGAGACCGATTCACGCCGCTGGCCCTGGCAGCAGGTCGACTTGGCGCTCCCATGATAAGGAATAGAGCCACAATTGGGGGCAACCTTGTCAATGCAAGGCCGGCTGCAGATCTTCCCCCCGCCTGCATGGTGCTTGATACCCAATTGAAACTTAAGAGCGCCAGCGGAGAAAGGGAGGTATCGGTCAATGAGTTCTTTAAGGGACCGGGAGAAGCGACAATAGAGCCTAATGAGCTGCTGGTATCGCTTCATATAGAAACTCCAGCTCCCCGGACCGGCGGCGCGTACATAAAGCTTGGCGCACGCAAGACACTGGAAATTTCTATGGTCAATGTCGCTACTCTCTTGACGCTGCAATCACCGGATGGGCCTATCGTTAATGCACGGATTGCTCTAGGCGCAGTGGCCCCAACGCCAGTCCGAGCGTACGCGGCTGAACAATTACTGATTGGAGAACATCCCAGTGATGAGCTTTTTCAACGAGCTGGAGAAGTGGGTGTGGGATTATGCACCCCGATTACCGATCATCGCGGCACTATGGAGTACCGGTGCATGATGATCGAAGTGCTCACGAAACGGGCGCTTCGATCTGCCCTGGAATTGGCTAGGT
>JBKQRG010000393.1:0-17402 GCA_052144015.1 Desulfomonilaceae bacterium | reverse complement strand
AGGGGGAAAACCCTTTTGCAAAAGGGTTTTCCCCCTGCGGTCTGTTCTTTGAAAAATTCATTACGTCAATTCACCTGGACACGCTCAAGGATCTCAGTCTTATGGAGCGATTAGCGGACTCAATCGGCCTGTATCTCAGGTACCGAGCCTGAATCTGTTCAGCTCCGTAATATTCATATCCCGGCCACCATGAAAAACTGTCAAGCGCTTTATCGTCACCCTGAACCCATCGCTTCCAGTCCACTCCGTCCACGGAAGTGTCCAGAGCCCATTTTCGGGGAACATAGGCAGTGTCCCAGACCATCCTTAATCTGCTCAAGGACAAAATCCGGGTGAGGTCCAGGACCACTTCAAATCTTTCGTCCTGCCCCACCTCTTTGGACGAATAAAGCCCTCGTCCGGGATAACCGAGCAGCATGTTTGACGGACTATTCTTAGGATCGTCAGCCGGCGGAGCATATAGTACTTGGGCAGTCGGCGCTCCGTTCCAGAAAAAGCTGTCTTTCTCGTTTATATTGTCACCTGCCGCAAGGGACATGTGGAAAAAATTTTCTTTTATCAAATTTGCCAGTTCCTTAGCTATCAGGTAGTTGGCACCGGCTGTCAGATGACACCAGTCAGTGAAAACCCATTCGGACGTGTCGTCAAAATATTCTGAAAAATCTGCGACAAAGAGACCTCGCTTCTTCGCGCTGGCGCTTAGTCTATCAATCAAATATTTGTAGGCGTTTTCCGCGGGCACGCCGTAATAATCTTTGTGTTCCTCCAGTAACTCCGCCTTGGTTTCATTGTCGTGTCGCGGTTTTTTGCTGAGATAAAGCAGCGGCTGCAGCGCAAAGATATGCGGAACCCCGTCATTTTGGAGAGATCCATGGTAATCCTCTACCACTCGAACCACCATCGCCACGTTGTCGGCCACCATCTTGGACCTTTCTTCCATGGTCATGTTTTCCAGCCGAGGGAGTTCCTGTTCAACCTGGGAGCCTCTGTGCATTCTCTGCACAGATTCCAAATCTTGGAACAGATCCACCCCTCTCCATAAAAAAGTCATGAGGAAAGTATTATTTTTTAGCCATAACGTCAGGTACGACGCCAGACCTGGAACATCATAAGCGAACATTTGCCTGAGAATTCCGTTATACTGCCCTTGCTGAAAATAATCCCAGTCTTTTAACGGGAGAGTAACGGCACTCAGCTCATTTGCGCCGTCAAACGAGATCACGAGGTCGGGTTTGTATTTTCGCAGCTTCGTTATGTAACGAAGCAAAAGATGCTGGTAAGAATATCCCCAAACAGCCGTATTGTAGACTCGGATTGTCTTTCCGGGAATGGGCGCCGTAGCGTTGAGGATTTTCTCCAATACGTGTGAAATCGTTTCCCGGTGCTCGATATAATAGAAATTCGACAAAACTGTTGCTTCGCCGGTAGCACCAAGGCCAAAAGCGGTCGATCCGCCTGTGAGAAAAATCCTGAACTCATCGCCGGGTTTGTCCACAGGAATGCTGCGTGGGTCGCGGAAGCCGGCGTTATTTGTATACTCGTAACGGTTTCCTTTCGTCTGGCTGTGTAGGACGCAAACGCCCGGCCTGAGGTCGTAATCATAATGTGACACAATCTCCGTTAGATCCTGCTTGACCATTCCAAAGTTTCCCGGATAGAGGTACCTTAGATATGTCGTACTGAGCGCAAATTCAGCAAGCTTGTCCAGTCCGATGAGTATTAGTGCAACACTGACAATAATGAACCCTACATAAGCCATTTTCTTGGTTGCACGCCACAGAAGCCTTTTAGAGCTTCTTAATAGTCTGCGGATAAAGGTGACGGCAAGCTCGGGCGTACCGTTTGATGAGGGACTCGGAGTCTCACCTGCAGCGGTTTCCTGTGGGGAAACTGGATCATCTTTCGACATATTTTCTCCTTGAGCCTTATCGATTCTCAAGCACGTTCATAACGTTCCTTCGCAGTGTTCTCAATATAACGGATTTTGGTTCATCCAGGATTCGATGCGCATCCGCTCTGTCGTCTCTCTTATTGGGATACCAGGATTGAGGGCGAATCCCGCGAAGAAATCTTTCCGATATTGCGGCGACACAACACCTCTTTAGCGCATCGTAACCCCTGATTATCCACACGATATCACGCCGACCGGGTCGAGCCCGCAAGCTTAAAAGAGTGCTGTTCGCTCGATGGATATTACGGGAGTCAAGCCTTTATAGCAACGGTCGAGAAACCGGCCAAGGACGGAAGAGGAAGAATTTCGGGAACCCGCTTGCCGCATGCCGGAACGAGAAGAAAGACCGGGAACCCGGTTTTTGTAAAAACCCGGTTCCCGGTCCCTCCGGCAAAAACTTTCATATGACTAGCGGCATTTCAAGTGTGATGCAGATAGTTCGAGATCGAGGTGAGTAAAGAGGCTCTTATTCTAAAGACTCATGTACAAAGCCTACCGCACGAAGACGGCCAATAGTTGCGTAGGTGCTGATCGCTATGTCAACCATTTAGTCCCGCGTTTCGCGGGATTGGGGAAGGGTCCCGGATCCCGCTGGGCGTGGGGCCAACAATGCATCGTGAAGGTTAGACCGGTTAATACACTTCGATGTTACCTTGTGCATGTTCGCCGTGCGCGGAGCACTTGCAAAAAAGGTTTCCCGGGATATTCTTCAACACCTCCCCGATTACCCAACTATGGTCTCCCCGGAACTAACACTTACCCTTCTGCAGTTTGCAGGTGATCACCCGTGCCTGATCGAAATACTGCTTCGCCATGGCCTGGTGACCCCATTGTTTATATAGATTTCCCATATCATTCAGGGTATCCCGCTCATAGTAGACGTTTCCCACTTCCTTATCTATCGCCACAGCCTGTTGGTAAGATTGTGAAGCCTCCTTGTACTGCTTCAAGGCAGCGTGTACCCTGCCGATGTGTTCGAGCACCCGCCCTTCGAATTCTCTGGCACCCGACTTCTGCGCCGCGGCCAAAGCATTGTTATGGAATTCCATCGCCTTCTGGGGTTGTCCCCCCCGAAGATAATTTATGCCGATGTTATCGAGCGTCAGCGCTTGCTGTCGTAGATCCCCTTGTTTTTTGGCCAACTCGAGCGCCTTCTGGTAATTATCTACTGCCTTCTGATAGTCCCCCATGCGAGCCAGGGCCGCACCTATATTGTTGTAGGCCCAGCGCTCCTGATTAACGTTTTTCAATTTCTTGGCCAGTTCCAAAGAACGCTGGTACTGCTCCAGCGCCTTCTGATGCTGTTTCAAGTCCAAATAGGTGTTGCCGAGGTTGGTGATTACGTCGGCTTCCATTGCCTCGTCGTTCTGCTTCCTGACGATCTCAAGCGCTTTTCCGCCAAACTCCAGAGCCTTATCATACTCTCCCTTAGTCTTATAGACGGAACTTAGACCGTTCAGCGCACGTGCCTCCTGCTTGGCATTTTTACTCTTTCCGGCAACTTCCAGCGAGTTTTCAAAGCAACTCTGTGCATCTTCATAGTTGCCTTGTTCTCTAAATATGTACCCCATGTTGTTCAGTGTTACTGCTTCAAGCTTTACGTCCCCCTCTTTCCTGATTGCCGTCAATGCTTCCAAGTACTTCTGCACGGCCTTTTGCTGCCCACCCTTGGATTTGTCCTTCATGTACAACTGGCGGCCTTCATTGAAGAGACGTTGCCCTTCACCCTTGGACTGAGCTTTTAAAGTGAGGGGGGATCCAATAGAGCAGACTGTAATTAATATCAATAGAATATATGCGAATCGGCGGAGCATGGTGACCTCCTGATTGAAAGCGTTATTTCCATTAGCATCTGGGTCCGATCCTCGTGGACTAGCGGGCCCTTGATTCTTTACTTCTTTAGATGTGATTGCGTGTTCAAGGATTCGCCTCTTCTGAAACAAACATGAATTTGAACAGTGGACGGACGGGCTGTTGAAGTGATCATCCTGTTATTCCGCGGGCTTGTCTCACATTTACCCCCGAATTCCCAAGTTGTTGCCCAAGATCTTCGCAGTGATGACTATTAACTTAGGTTCGGATGAGTTCATCCTATTTTGAGACAGGAGGTCTCCCAATGAAAACCTCAATAGTAGCAGCAACTTGGATTGCTTTAGTGCTGGTCTTCATGTCCGGAGCGGCCAATGCTCAAGACTATTATGGAGCGATCGCTTTTTCTAAATCGACAGGGCAGTCCGGTTATTCGTACGACTATTCATCCAGAGACGATGCGGAACAAGCTGCATTGAACAATTGCGGAGAAAACGACTGTGAAATTCAGGTCTGGTTTGAAAATTCTTGTGCGGCTTTAGCGCAAGGTGACGACGGAGCGCTTGGTTATTCATGGGCCGCTAACAATAGGTCTTCGGCGGAATCTCGGGCCTTATCTGAATGTGGTTCCAATTGTGAGGTATTAGCCTGGGCCTGCACTACAAGATAATTCAGGGGACATACTTCGGGGGACACCACACTTAATTGATGCCGTGAGTCGGGCGACGAAGCTGAGGTTGCTTCGCTGCGCTCGCAATGGCGCCGCTTCACCCCATATGCACGGGAAATTTCGGATTAGAATGAACAGGGGCGCTGAGAAGGCCACCGGGAACCCGGTTTTTGTAAAAACCCGGTTCCCGGCCCCTCCCTCAAAATCTTTCAGATGGCTAGCGGTATATCAATCCCTATTAGTTTACACGCATTGGGTATAGGGGATTCAAAAAAATTAGCGGTTTTGTTGCCCGCAGCATCCTGCTGCGGGCAACTTGTTTTAAGACCACGGTTCATGTTTTATGCCATAAATGCCTGCCCAGGTCATCTTGGCATGACGTCGGGGGAAACATCCGTGCTGGAAATCGGACCACCTGTGCCTACCCCGGAAGCCCTCCGTGCCGCGTCTATTTCAGAGAAACAGGCACCTGGAGATACCAAAGACCATTCATTGACTGGGATTCCGGCAGTCACATCTATATTTCCGCTTCGATCATTAATCACACAGTACGTAGCAGCAAAGACTGGGGGCACTGCAAATACTGCCAACGCCAGTATGGCCAAGAGAGCATAACCCAATTTATTCATTGTCATTGTCTTATTCTCGATTCTCCCAATAATGAGATTTTTAGAGATGAAATTCATCGTTGTCTAACTTGATGCTAACCCAATCCAAACGATTCTAACCAAAGGCTAATTTTTTTAAAGCTTCGCTAATATTCTGCCGCCGACGGCCTGTATTGTGAAGACATATAGCTGAAGATTGATCTCCAGTTGATTGAAAACGATCACACGGCGATGGGTTTGATATCAAAGGTGAATGCAGGTACGCTGGCATCGGTTAAAAAAACATATAGGAGTTTTCGGAAAGAGGGACCGGGCCACTCGGCGTGGCACCAACAGGCATCGAGAGACTGAGAGCGCTCGATACACTGCGATGTCACGTTAATGCATGTTCGCCGTGCGCGGAGCACCTTTTTATTAATAACATTTGATCTCTTGTCTTCCGGAGAAGAAGTGCATGGGGAAACTCTCTAAGCTGCCAATTTTGTAAGTGAAATAGTGCCAACCTGATTTTGGTTGCGGCCGAAGGCAGCGTTTTGCAAAAAGCGGGTTCCCCCGCATTGTTACCTTCTTTTCCCTTCTGGTTCACGCAAACGGGTTCCCGAGACTTTCTCTCTTCCATCCAGCGTAGAGGTAGCCACCGTACCACGTCACAAATTAACCATGGGATCCCCGGAATTCGCTGCTACACCCTGGACGGCTCCCTGCCAATGTGATAGTAGTTATATACGGAACCAAAATTTTGTGGCGACCCATGACAGTGGTTCCGCATCAGGACGCCCACCCCGCTCGACCTCGGTCAAGAAGAGAAAAATTGCTCAACCCCGAGAATCAATAAAGCGAGAAAGGCATCTAATTACATATGGGTGCACAACACCGAGCAGTATAGATCTTTGTTGTAGCCCGCGCCATATGTAGAGGAGGTTCACTATGAACAATAGGGACTGGTTGGTCAGGTTCAGCGTTTCACTTTACGTGCTATTTTTTGCGATTGCCTTTTGGTCGACTTTGCCCTCATCCGTGACTGGGAGCATGGGAGGGACTTCGAGTCTGGTCGAGGCGCAGCTTGCCACCTGCGGGCTGCAAACGGATACGACCGCAGACGTGTCGGGATTCCCGCCTAATACAGAGGTACAAGGATTTGCGGCTGAAACGTATATCGGTTTGATTTTTCCCGGAAACGAGGCTGTGTATCAATGTGCCCTGCAAACGGGTGCCTTGTTTAACTGAACCGTGCTGTTACTCAGGATCGGAAACAACTTCAAAGCTCAGGAGCTTCTGTAGATCCTCGCGGGGTGAGCTTGCCCAAAAAACCCTATCATTTTTGCACCTCACCGGTTACCTGACACGTCCGTGGAAAACGCCTTGACACACGGAAATTATGAGTTTATGGTTTAGACATCAGGTGGTCTGACCTCTGGACAACCGATCTTCCTCAGGACAGGTCTTGCAGCGTGCATAATGACCTTGGACCCGGAGCGGAAATGTCGGTTCTGAAGGACACATTGAAAGAGATCGCCTCAGTGAGCGGTCTCGAAGAGCAGATCCTCAAGGATAGTCTCCAAAGAGGAACTGTAGTCATTCTGAAGCCACCTCCACATGGCAAGCCGGTGGTCATCGGCGAAAACCTCTCTGTAAAAGTGAATGCTAATCTGGGCACGTCTCAGGACCTCTATGAGGAGGATCTTGAACTCCGCAAATTGGAGTCTGCAATAAAAGCGGGCACCGATACGGTTATGGATCTGTCTACGGGCGGAGATTTACGGTCCGTGCGGCGCAAGATCGTCTCAGAATCACCTGTCCCTGTGGGCTCCGTCCCGATCTACGAAGCCATTGTGGGAGCAATCAGGAAACGAGGCGGAGCTGAACGGATGGAACCTGCAGACATGCTCGATGCCATTCGTCTTCACGGTGATGACGGCATAAGTTTCGTGACAGTCCACTGCGGAGTGACACTTTCCGCTTTGAAGCACCTTGAGCACAAGCCGAGAGTGTGCGGTATTGTGAGCCGTGGGGGCAGTTTTCTTGCTAGATGGATGCGGGCCAACGACAAAGAGAATCCGTTGTTCGAGCGTTACGACGAGGTTCTCGATATCTGCAAAGAATACGACATGGCGCTCAGCCTGGGTGACGGCTTGCGACCCGGCGCGATTGCGGACTCACTCGATCGGGCTCAAGTGCACGAATTGATGACTTTAGGCGAACTTTACCGCCGGGCCAGAGAAAAGGGAGTTCAGGCCATTGTCGAGGGTCCGGGGCACGTTCCGCTGGATCAGATTGCCACTCAGATAATGCTTCAGAAAAAGATTTGCGACGATGCACCCTTCTACGTGCTCGGACCGCTTGTAACTGATATAGCGCCCGGTCTGGATCATATAACATCTGCAATTGGGGGAGCATTGGCCGCGTTTTATGGGGCCGATTTCCTATGTTATGTCACTCCATCGGAGCATCTGGGACTGCCGGACGTTGAAGATGTGCGCTTGGGTGTGCTCGCTGCCAGAATCGCAGGGCACGCTGCGGACTTGGTGAAGCGGAGACCGGGCGCATGGGAGTGGGATGAAAATATGAGCCGCTGTAGAAAGAACCGTGACTGGGGCCAGCAGATTCGGCTGGCTCTGGATCCTGAGCTGGCGCGAGACATACGTCGACGAACTTGTCGAGAAGATCATGAAACATGTACCATGTGCGGAGATTTGTGCGCTTACAAGGCGGACTCGGCATTTGACTAGTGGCTATGCCGGTGGACTGTCTGGTGCGATTCATCGAACCTCCTGAATAGAGGCTTCCCAGATGACTGTTGACCTGGAATTGAGAGTGGCTGAGGCACTGTCTGACGATCTGGGTAGAGGTTGGGCACGCCTTGATGCGGAAGACATGAAGGCAATAAATGCCGTGCTGGGAGATTTGATTGAGATCCGGGGAGCGAAAACGACGGTCGCTCGGATTTGTGGGACTTTTCCGGAGTACTCTGGGAAAAAGACGATACAGGTTGATGGGATCACTCGTAGCAATGGCGAAACCAGCGTGGGCGAGTCGGTTCGGGTAAAAAAGATATCCCGTAAAACAGCGGACACGGTCCTTATAACTCCACTCGATTTTAACAGCGTATTGCCGGAAAAGGACGAACTGGACCATTTTGCAAAGATCCTGCAGGGCTTGCCGGTGCTGATGGGGGACAAAATCAACGTTCCCTTCTTGGGGGGAAAGGAACGTTTTTTTAAAGTAGAAGCGACTTCTCCGCTCGGAGGGGTCATCATTAATCAAAAGACCCAATTTGTCCTAAAAAAGCCCGATTTTTCCCTGGAAGCCGCTTCGCAAGTCTCTTATGAGAACGTGGGCGGGCTCGCGAATGAGTTAAGGCTCGTGCGAGAAATGGTGGAGCTTCCCCTCCGTTATGCTGACGCTTTCGAGAGGCTGGGCATCGAGGCGCCTAAAGGGGTACTGCTTTGCGGGCCTCCAGGCACAGGCAAAACCCTCATTGCCAGGGCCGTTGCCAGTGAGACGAAGCTCCACTTTGTCCGCGTCAACGGACCGGAAATTATCCACAAATTCTATGGGGAGAGCGAGGCCAGGCTACGGGAAATCTTTGAAGAAGCGACCCGCCAGGCACCGAGTATCATCTTTATCGATGAAATAGACGGCATTGCGCCCAAGCGAGCCGAAGTCCTTGGGGATGTGGAAAAAAGGGTGGTTGCTCAGCTTCTCGCTTTGATGGACGGTATGGTCTCCCGCGGACATGTTGTTGTCATTGGTGCCACGAACATTCCGCAAATGATCGATCCTGCTCTTAGACGGCCGGGCCGTTTTGACCGTGAGATAGCGCTACCTGTTCCTAACGTGGCAGGGCGCCGCGAGATTTTAGCGATCCACAGCCGCCACATGCCTCTCGCTGCGGACGTCAGTCTGGACTGCCTTGCTCAGACTACTCACGGCTTTGTCGGCGCGGACTTGGAGGCCTTGTGCAAAGAGGCCGGGATGGTTGCTTTTAGAAGGTACCTTAACCTGGAAGGCGAAAACCACCTTGGCTCAATGCCGGCTTCAGCAGAGCATATGCAAATTGAGATGCAGGATTTCTTAACAGCCCTTCGAGAGATCGAGCCTACGGCGACTCGTGAGTTTTACACCGAAAGATCCACAGTGAAATGGGGTCACGTCGGTGGATTAGGCAGTATCAAACAGACCCTTGTTTCCATCGTGGATTGGCCGGCAAGATATCCGGACCTTTTCGCTGCCGGAAAAGTATCCGCTCCGAGAGGAGTACTTTTCACCGGCCCTTCGGGTACCGGAAAGACGCTTATGGCAAAGGCTCTGGCCGGCGAAACCGGCATAAATTTCATTTCCGTCAGCGGTCCGATTCTCTTTTCAAAATGGTTGGGAGAATCAGAGAAAGCATTGCATCAGATTTTCAAGAAAGCCAAACAATCTGCTCCTTGTATCCTCTTTTTTGATGAAATAGATGCGCTGATACCCACTCGCAGTTTTACGAGCAATGAGGGCGCCACAGAGCGGGTGGCCAGCCAGTTCTTTACCGAATTTGACAAGTTAACGGATCATTCCCAGGTTGTTGTCCTCGGAGCGACAAATCGAGAAGATTTGCTCGATCCCGCCCTGATGCGTGCCGGGCGGCTGGATTATGTGCTTCATTTTCCCATACCCGACGAAAAAGAGCGGTTGGAAATATTCGAAGTCCACACCAGGGAAAGACCTTTGGGGCAGGGCGTGAATCTGACGGAGCTGGCCAAATCGACAGAAGGGATGGTGGGGGCTCAAATTGCCTTCATCTGCAGGAGCGCAACTATTATGGCCATTTCCGAGTTAATCAACGGCAGGCAAAAAGTGTCGCCGAGTGAACTTTCAATCACTGCCGGACACTTTGACGAGGCGGTGAACACCGTACGAAAAGAGGAAGGGTCTTCTAAATGCTGAAAGCTGTAATAAAAAGACGTGCCTATGAGGACATCGTCCAGCAGATCCGCAGCCTCATCGAAAAGGGAAAATTGAAACGGGAGGACCAGCTTCCTTCCGAGAGGGAATTGTCGGAAACTTTTAGAGTATCCCGAGCCACAGTAAGAGAGGCAATTGTCGCTTTGGAAGCGAATAAGCTGGTTGACAGGCGTCAGGGTAACGGGACTTACGTGATCGTGTCCAGTGAAGAGACTTTGGTGCACCCCCTTGCGGCAGCCCTCTTTCATGAGAAGGACGATCTCATTGACATCTTTTCCGTTCGCAAAATCATCGAACCCGGGATTGCCCAACTTGCCGCGGAAAATGCAAGACCGGAGGAAATGAACGAGTTGGAAGAGATCCTAAAAGAACAAGAAAAACAGGTAGCAAACGGCGCCGATCCTTTCCGGAACGATACTCATTTTCATCATCTTTTGGCTCGAATGGCGCGAAACAGAGTTTTAGAACGTCTTTTTCTTGCTCTTGTCGACCTTCTGAGCCAAACCCGTCGGAGGTCTACGCAGACGGAAGATAGAAAGCAAAAATCACTTCATGGCCATCGCAACATTCTCTCTTCAATCAAGGGTGGTGATGGAGCGGCAGCCCGAAAGGCCATGCGCCGACACTTGGAGGAGGTAGAGGGTTCCATCTTTAGAAAAAAGAAAGGGGGTGTGAAGAAGAAGTAGCTTCCGTCGGAAAAGTCAGGTTACTGAGTTTGTGTTTTACGCAGTGAGCCAATCATTTTGTGTACCCGCATCGGCAGCGATGCATTAGGCACGCTAGATAAGAAAAGGAGGTGGAAGAAGGAAATTTCGTCAGGTGCGTCTTCAAACCCTGAACACGAAACCCACGCGGTACTCTCGCCAAAGAAATCTCGCGTGGGCTCGTTGGAACCGGCTTGACGTTAACACCCCAGACAAGTGGGGCGGTTCAGCCTGTTCGATAGGCTTATATACATTTTCTCTTTCGTTCTCAAGTGGGATGGTTGCTTTTCCCGGTTTTTTCGCATCGCTCACCTATCGAACCCGCTGATCCCATCTGTCAACTTTCCCGGAACTTTGTGCTGTCCCAGCGTAGTGACGCTGGGGACAGGAGACGATTCGCCCCGCAGTCCGACAACAAGGAGCCGGACACTGGCATTCTGCGGAGTAAGAACATTCGGGCACAGTCTCTTGAGAGTAAATCCGACTGTGCCACAATCAAGAGGAGGGCCGTATGGCTAAAGTTACCGAAATAACAGTTTGGACAAGAGGGGTCGTAATGGATAAAGAGGCCCGCGACGTCGCCAATGCCTTCGGGCAAGCGGCAAAGTTGGAGGGCAAATTTATCCAGGCCTTCGATAATTATGAAGACCTGCCGGACCGCGTACTTGTCACGACCCGTAAGTATGTCCGCATCAGCGAAGAAGAGATAGAAATGAAATATCTCTACACCAACGACCACCCAGACATAGTGGTTGTCGTTGAACCAACCATTGTCAAAGGAATCAATGTGTTACGGGGCATGCCGGAGGGGGGGCTCCTAATAATCAATACGAACCGTCCCATCGATTACATGCTCAACTTTATTCCCAATGCCGATGTGTTGGGCGCGGTTGCGACCGTCGACGCCGACAGTATCTCGGGCGTACGTACCGTCGACTTCTCCGGTTCCGAGGGAGGGGTCGACGCAGCGGGTGTGGGAGGTGGTATTGCAGCTCCCCTCCTTGGGGCAATGGTCAAAGCGACCGGCATGGTGCAGAAAGACAGCCTCGCAAAGATTGTCAGCGACGTCGCAGCAATGGATCGCGGGTACGATGAGGTAAAAATACAAAAATTCCGTAAATCTCGCTCCGCCTATTTCTGGGGTGGCTGAGAAGTAAGGATTCAACTGTAGCCAAGCAAAGGAGAAAAATATGTCGACGATAAAGGTCCCCAAAGATCGGGAAGTGCCCTTCGGAGCCGTTACGCCCGCTCCAGTGCTTCAGCAGGAATTGTTCATCACGTCTAATTGGAGGGTCGTGCGTCCGGTAATTGATCATGAAACGTGCACCCGTTGCTTTACTTGCTACATTTCGTGTCCGGATTCCTGCTGGTCCTTTAATGAAAAGGAGGAACAGATGGAATGGAACTGGAAGTTCTGCAAAGGCTGCCAGATCTGCATTCATGAATGCCCAGTGGGCGCCCTGACCGCCGTGCCGGAACTTGACTTCGAGGACGGCGTGGTTCGTTTGGAAAAACCCTTCTAAAAGAGGAGCAAATATTATGACTCAAGAAAAGTTGCTTAGCGGCTGCGCTGCGGCAGCCCAAGCGGCAAAATTAGCAGAAGTAGAGGTCATCTGTTCCTTCCCCATCCGGCCCTACACAGCGATCATGATGGAACTGGCCAGGATGGTCGCTAACGGTGAGTTGGACGCAGAATTCATCCACGGAGAGGGGGAACACGCCCAACTCTCGGTCGTTCTGGGAGCTTCCGCTGCGGGCGCACGAGCATATACCGGAAGCGCGGGAGTCGGGGTCACCTATGCGGGTGAACTCTATAGTCCGGTCGCTGGTGGACGTTACCCTCTGCAGATGGCAATTGCCGACAGAACATTGGATCCGCCGGGAGACTTCGGTTCGGAACATACCGATGCCATGACCTTCCGTGATCAGGGCTGGCTTATGGGCTGGGCTTCCACACCGCAAGAAGTTTTCGATAACACTCTACTCAACTACCGTGTGGGAGAAGACCCTCGCGTCATGCTGCCCCAGATGGTCTGCCAGGATGGTTACTTCATATCCCACATCCCGGATAAAGTCGTCTTGGCGGAGCTTTCTCAGGTAAGAGAATTCTTACCTCCATACAAGGCCCCTCATCCATTGAGCCTTACTTGCCCGGTTTCCCATGGGCCACAGATCAGACCGGATCAAGGAGCGCCGATGGATGCGCAAAGGGCCGCGACCTTCCTGGAAGTCCCCCAGGTAATCAAGGAGGCTACGGAGGATTTCAATCGGGTTTTCGGCCGTAATTATGATCCGTTCGTGGAAAAATACGAGATGGACGACGCGGAAATAGCCTTCTTCGTCATGGGCGCTCATGCCAACACCGCAAAGTCCGCTGCTAGGAACCTCCGAACGCAAGGGGTAAAGGCAGGCGTGGTAAGACCGCGGTGGGTTCGCCCCTGGCCTACTTTCGAGATTGCTGAAGCGTTGTCCGGGGTAAAGGCGGTGGGGACTGTGGAAACCAGTACCTCTTACGGCGGCGCCATGCAGGGTGGAAACCTGATCCACGAAGTCCGTGCTTCGCTCTACGATTTAGCGGAACGTCCCCTGGTCACGTCCTTCATGGGCGGCCTGGGCGGAGAGGTCATCTTGCTGGAGGACTTCTACTATATGGCAAAAGTCCTGAACCAGATGGTCAAAGACAAAAAGACCCATCGGCATGTGTACTGGATCGGTTTTGAAGAAGAATAGTCCAATTCAGACTATCGAAGGAGTGTCAAATAATGCAAGCATTCGATTATCATAAACAGATCTTGGACCCTATCAAGTCTCTCCAAGGGGCCCCAAGAGAAGAGATGTATGTTCCCGGCCACCGAACCTGTGCCGGCTGCGGGCCCGCCGTCAATTACCGCCTCGTGGCAAAGGCTGCCGGGAGGGACACTATTTTTGTTGGACCTACCGGGTGCATGTATGTGGCTAATTCCAGCTACCTCTGTACCCCGTATGCGGTCTCCTGGATTCATGCCCAGATCACAAACGGCGGAGCCGTGGCCTCGGGAATTGAGGGTGCCTATAAGACCATGATGCGCAGGGGAAAGTACGACGGCCCATTTCCGAATATCATCGTGATGGCTGGGGATGGGGGTTCCGTGGATATCGGTCTGCAGGCTATGTCTGCCATGATGTATAGGGGACACGACGTCCTCTTCATTTGCTACGACAATCAATCGTATGCCAACACGGGTATTCAGATTTCGCCCACGAGCCCTTACGGAGCGAATACAACTTTTACTCCTCCAGGCAAGCTTATTCCCGAGGGCAACACTCTTTTCCCCAAAGATCCTCCTCAACTCGTCATCGGTGGACATCCGGCTGTTAAGTATGTCGCCACGACCTGTATTTCCCATCCTTTGGACCTGATGAACAAGGTGCGCAAGGCTCTCAATGTGGACGGTCCCACCTTTCTCCACATGCTGTGCCCTTGTCCCAAGGGCTGGAAATTTGATGAAAAACTGACAATGGAAATGGGCCGATTGGCTGTGGAAACAGGGATGTGGTCACTTTATGAGTGGGAAAACGGGGAGTACAAATATACGCATATCCCTAAGAAATACAAACCGGTCAGCGAATACATGAAGTACCAGGGACGGTTCAGTCACCTGAAAGAAGAGCATATCGCCAAGGAGCAGGCCTTTGTAGACGAGAAGATTCAAAAGATTAAGGCCATTACTGTGGCGGCTCCTGTTCCTACACCAAAAGTAGGGACCTAGCCCTCTTTTTGCCAAGAGGCAATGTTTGCTTTTCGATTCTGCAATCCCGAATACCCCGCCAATGCGGGCGGGGTATTCGTCTTACACTCGTTTCCAGTAATCCTTGGAAATAGGAAAGGAGCAGGCGCTATGCCCAACGAAAGCATAACGCAGGCGGAAATTGCAACAGACAGCGCCAGGCAGTTGTACGGTAATTTTGCCGGTAACAGGTGGGTTCAGTTGATTGCCGGCGTTGTCGGGATGATAATCATATCAAACTATCAGTATGCCTTTCCTCTATTTGCAAAAGGCATAGGGGAACAATTCTCACAGGTGGCCCCTAAACAGATAGCGCTGATCTTTACTCTCTTCATCCTGTTCGAAACTTGGCCCATGCCGGTCTCGGGATTCTTTGTGGACAAATTCGGCATACGCAAGCTCATGACGGTAGGTGCCATCGGCATACTCGTTGGGTGGCTGTTGGGGGGAACAGTTTTCAGGGATTCCCTTTTCGGACTATATGTATGCTACGGACTTTTGGCCGGCACGGGTGCAGGAATAATCTACATATCCGCGGTCTCCAATGCCGTCAAATGGTTCCCTGATAGAAGGGGGCTGGCGACCGGTCTTACCTCGGCTGGATTTGGAGGCGGCGCAGCACTTACTATATTGCCCATTCAAGCCACCATAAACGCAGTTGGTGGCTGGGCCACGACAATGGCAGTCTGGGGAGTTGCTCAGGGAATAGTCGGTATCTGCATGGCCATGATATTGCGACACCCCCCTGCAGGCTGGAAGCCCGTAGGATGGAAGCAAGACACACAGCAGGCATCCAAAGTGCTCTTGCAATCCAGGGTGGATTACACCTGGGATGAGACGCTCCGAAGGCCCGAGTTCTATGTCTTGTACATTGCGTTCTTGTCTATGGGCATTAGTGGCTTAATGAGTACCGCAAACATGGCACAACTTGCCAAGTCATTCAATTTGGCTGACGCGACGGTTCTCGGCATAGGACTCATAGCGCTTACCGCGGCCTTGGCGTCGGCTGCGAACGCCATATCAAGAATTTTTTGGGGTTTCATATCAGACAAATTGGGCAGAGGGATCACTATGGCCCTTGCCTTCACGCTCGAAGCGATTTTTGTTTTCATGGTGACCCAAATCACAGCCAGTCCGGTACTCTTTATAGCTGTTTTTGCATTGGTTTTCTTTTGCTGGGGTGAAATATACGCACTGTTTCCCGCTGTAACGGGTGACGTGTTTGGCGCCAAGAATTCGGCCTCCAACTACGGCATGATGTACACATCGAAAGGAGTGGCCTCCATCGTCGGAGGTTACGGCGCTGCCGCTCTGGCTGCCGCTTTCGCGGGCTCCTTCATCGTTCCCTTTTACATTACAGCAGGGCTCAATCTGCTCGCAGCGGTTCTTATGTTCTTTGTCATAAGGCCTCTTGTACGAAACAGGATCGCGAAGGAAGTTCTTAACTAAATGCTCGTAACTTTACAAGCTTTATCGCCTGACTTACCGGATCGGCTTCCTCGAGTTGACACGCACTGAGATGAGACCTGCTGTGCCAAAATGTGGACCGAGTAATTTTCCGTGAGGGGCGGTTGTGAAACCGCCCCACGGACGGAAACACAAGCGTTCCGCTGCGGCATTAATAACAAAAAAGGGCACTTAGGGTGCCTGCAATTTTGCTCCTAAGATATATCGCCCTCAAAACTTGACGAAAACGGTTCTGCCCTCGTAACATTCAGCCAACGTATGAAAGAAAGGGAGGAGATTGCCATGAACGTGAATAGGAGGGACTTCTTGATAGGAAGCGCAGCTGCAATAGGGGCGGTAGCAGTGGGGGATGGAATTTCCGCTGCTCTTGGTCAGAAGGGCTCAAGCGCCGAAGCGGCTGAAACCGCGGCGACATATGAAATTTACGCTTTGAAATATGCCGGCCCCATGCCCGGCAAATTGGCCCTACTCCTATGGATGGAAGGCTGGGACACCGATGCTGACCGAAACTATTACGTGTGGGCGATCAAAGGGAAAAACGAAATCATGGTAGTAGACACGGGATCCGGCTTGAGCTTGGCCAATCAGAGAAAACTGAAAGGTTTCGTAGATCCGGTTCATATGCTTGCAGCAATTGGAGCGAACAAAACGAATGTGAAAAAGGTTTTCGTCACTCACTTCCATTGGGATCATCTCGGCGGCATCGAGAGGTTCTCACAAGCTTTTCCCGAGGCGGTTTTTTATGTGCAAAAGAAGGAATTTGATTTCTGGATCAAAAACCCCATTGCCAAGAGGGCACCTTTTCTGAAGGTATCCGATGAGGAGTCCAAAAAGGCGCTTGCTGCGCTTGATGGATCACCACGTTTGCAGCAGCTTTCCGGAGATACACAAATTATGCCGGGTATTGAGATTCTCCTTGTGCCCGGGCACACGAGTGGTCTGCAAGCCGTAGCGGTGAACACGCCGAAAGGAACCGCAATCGTGGCCTCAGACTGCGCTCACGTCCATGAAAGTTTCGTGCAGGATATTCCAAGCTGCCTGATCACCGACATGATTGTTTGGATGGAATCCTACGACAAATTACGGGCCAAAGCCTCGTCTATCGATCTGATCTTCCCGGGACACGATGTAAGGATGCTGAACGATTTTCCAAAGGTGGCTGAAGGTATCACCCGACTCGTGTGATGCGGCGAGCAAGGCAAAACGCATTGAGTTAACGACGGGAGGCGCTTCCACTACGGCTTGAAGCCTTCCGTCGAATATCAAAGCATCAGCTTTTTAAGGCAAATAAGCTCAAAGTTGAAGATCATTCTGCCGATAGCTCTACGAAATTCGGGAATCGATTGTTCTTTCGCTTCGCAGGCAGCCGGGGGCTATCCCAACTTCCGCGTGCATAAGGGGTGCCATTCATGTATTTCGGGGGTTCCGGTGTAAAAAAAGGCAACAATATCAAGGAGGGGGTTAACAAAAGTTATTTGTAGT
>JBKQRG010000392.1:0-10866 GCA_052144015.1 Desulfomonilaceae bacterium | reverse complement strand
TGTCTGCCCGCAATTTTTGCGGAGGCCACTCTCGGTAAAGTAGATAAAAAAAACGACTTTTGGCCGAGAATACGCCTCTACAGCTTTCCAAGTCAACCTCATTCTATGCGCTTTTTCCCCGACCGCAGACAATCCTTTAACATTGACGGAGGAAGGTTTTTCTTTGGAGGAGGATAGTTTCTTTTGCTAGGTGAGGATTCCCGGGCGATCTTGTGTCGCCACCCGGCCTGTCGCGCGACGCTCCCCAGTTCCCCCTGCAAAGAACTCCTCTGATATAATGCCACTATTCGTTGGTATCCGTGAGTGAGGCTCAGCGGTGTCACCTAACCAGTAGCTTTAGCGATCGCTGAGGCTCGCATGCGGGCAGCATAATCTGACTGGTAGCTCCAGCCTCGCCGCATCCGCTTTCATTCGGTGTTGTCGGCCAATGGGTGTCTGAGATTTCACTAGGGAACCCTTTTCCAGATACGGAAACAAAATACTTTAGGCTTTGTGCCAATTTACTTGAAACTTAAGATATTTTACACTATAGCCCTGGACAGGCTCGCTTCTCCGTGCTAAGAATGGGCACGAGAGGTTAATCGGGAGGCAAAAGGTGAAGTCCCCGTTCCGCAGGACCGGTCAAGACAACAACCCATTTCGAGAGTTGTATAGCAAACCCAGTACCGGGAAAAAAAGAAATTCCTTTTTCGGCGGCATAGCGCGTTTTGTCATGTTGATTCTGATAGCATGCCTGGCCGGCGTTACCGGAATTGCCACCCAGGGCTATCTTTATTTCACCCACAACTTGCCCGGAATTGAAAAATTGAAGAATTATTCCCCTCCGACAGTCACAGAGTTTTATTCGGATAAAAACGAGTTAATTGGAGAATTTGCTACCGAAAGGCGTTTCGTCGTGCCGTTTGAGAATGTGCCAAAAACTCTTCAAAACGCTTTCGTAGCCGCGGAGGATAAGAATTTCTGGAGCCATGCAGGCGTTGATAAAGAGGCTATAATCAGGGCGGCCAAGCAGAATCTGACTAAGGGGGGCATTGCATCAGGAGCCAGCACCATAACCCAGCAGGTGGCGAAGACGTTCCTCCTGACACCTGAGCGGACATTCGTTCGTAAAATCAAGGAGGCTATACTTGCGATACAGATCGAGCGTTCCTTGAGCAAAGAACAGATTCTCCATCTTTATCTCAATCAGATTTATTTAGGGAGCTCGGCCTATGGGGTGCAGGCTGCAGCCCAATCTTATTTCGACAAGCAAGTACAAGATTTGAGCATTGCCGAGTGTGCCATGATTGGCGGACTGGCAAAAGCCCCCAGCAAGGATTCGCCAAAGATAAACCCGGACAGAGCACTGGGACGCAGGGGTTATGTTCTTAAACGTATGCTGGAAGATGGGTACATAACGCAATCCGAGTACGATACCTCTAATGCAGAAGACCCCAGGCTGGTCACTCGGCAAAACCCGCACAGCAAGGTGGCTGCGGATTTTGTCGAGCAGGTCCGCGGTTATGTCGTCAAGAAGTACGGTATGGACGCTCTCTATAAGGAGGGGTTAAAAGTCTACACCACGGTGGACCTGGACATGACTAAAGCAGCTCACCAGGCAACCGACGCGGGTTTGAGAGAGCTGGACAAACGTCAGGGATACCGTGGACCCATCAAGACCTTGACCGTAAAAGAGGTTATGGAGTTTCTGAAAGAGCAGACCGATGCGATGGAGGAGCCTCTAAAATTCGGCCAGATAGTGGAAGGGATTGTCACACAGATCGATAGTGAGAACATTTACGTTCGCATGGGGAGCTACATTAGGGGAAGCATAAAGAAAGAATACGTAGGTCAAATCAAAATAGATCCTAATCCCAAATGGTGGGTGAGAATTCCGAATGTAAAGCCTGAATGGCGTACACGTAATTTTGCGCCTGGGGATCTGCCCTTTCAAGTGGGTGATCTGATACAGGTTCGCATTGTGGACCCGAATCTGAAACGCAGGGAATTGTATGCAAAGAAATTCGCTAAGACTGATCCCGAATTGAAGAATTACAAAGAATATAATGAAGAAATGATTCCCCAGTTCCCTCTGGAAGCCGAACAGCAGCCGTTGCTTCAGTCCGCGCTGATGCTGCGCGAAAATCGGACTGGATATGTCAGGGTACTTGTAGGCGGATCCGGGGCGGCTGAATCCAAGTACAATCGTGCTACGCAGTCACGACGCCAGGCAGGCTCATCCTTTAAACCGGTAATTTATGCTGCAGCGCTGAACAAAGGATTCACGTGCTCTGATATCATTATCGATTCACCGCTTGCTCTTAATATTCCTGGAACCGGCGAAGTGTGGCGGCCTAAAAATTACAGGGGCGGTTTTCAGGGGCCGGTAACATTTAGGGACGCCATAGTGCACTCCAGGAATATCCCTACGATTAAAATCTTACAGCAAATAGGCCTCGAACAGGCGAAAGCGTACGCGCGCAAGCTTGGTTACACTTCGCCGCTTGTGGACAATCTGACCCTTGCTCTGGGGTCCACAGGTGTTTCTCTTGAAGAACAGGTTAACGCATATGCCGTTTTTGCGAACAAGGGCTATTTTGTTCCCGGCGTGTACGTCAGAAAGATTGTGGATAGGAAAGGCAAAATTCTGGAGGAGCGCGACTCTCCTATAATGCTGGATGACCCGATGCCCAAGGATCAGCCTCAGATTCAAAAAGTTGCTCATCGCGTTCCGAGCGGCATCCAAACCGATGGTGATGTCCCTGATAGAGGCGCGGCTCTGGTGAGAAGAGCTATAGATGAAGGGACAGCATATATTATGACTTCATTACTTCAGGGAGTAATTCAGGATGGGACTGCGACCGTGCTGAAGAAAATCGTGGGCCGGCCGGATATCGCAGGCAAAACTGGAACTACAAATGAAGCTATGGACGCATGGTTTGTTGGGTTTTCGCCGGATTACTCCTGCGGCGTGTGGGTCGGATTCGATGAAGAGATACCTATTGGGGACGCCGAGACGGGAGGTAAAGCCGCGGCGCCTATATGGGGCTATTTTATGAGAGAAGTCCTGCGCGACAAACCGGTTAAAGACTTCGCAGCGCCCCAATCAGTGGAATTTCGTAAGGTTGATCCGAAGACGGGCCTGATGACATCGGCTCCCGGCGGTCTAATGGAAGTGTTCAAGACCGGTAGCGGTCCCGCTGAAGGTGACTCCAAGTTCATAAAGGGGTCGAGATGGGATTATTCGGGCTCCGATTTGGATCAATTCTGATGCTCTGCCGTTTCTTTTCTGTCCCAAAGTCGTGACCATGAATGCTCACCGAACGACTTAGGGGTTGACAGCGTGACTTTCCGGGACAAAGTTCTTAATATGTAAAGTTGACTCTGACCTACGACTCAGTCAAAACTTATTAGCTTATATCGGTTTGTGGGACGTTGAAGCAAATAGAGGAATACGCTCATGCCTGAAGTGATTGAAAAAAAGGACGATCTTGATGCGGACGAAAGCCAAAAGCCGCCCCAGATAGAACTGGAAGATATTCCCGATGTGCTGCCGCTCCTGCCTGTTCGCGATGTAGTGGTTTATTCCTATATGATACTCCCATTAATGGTGGGTAGAGATAAATCAATTAAGGCAGTAGAGAAGGCTGTGGAACGGGACCGACTTATTGTTTTGGCAACGCAGAAGCAATCGGGTGAAGAGGAACCCGGGCCCGACGACATATTCCATGTGGGTACAGTGGCCATGGTGGTCAAAATGCTGAAGCTGCCGGATGGTCGGGTGAAGATCCTGGTTCAAGGTCTGGCTAAAGCGCTGATTGTCTCATTTCTTGAATCTCCGGATTTCTTTAAGGTTCGGATAAGTAAGATTCCTGAGCCACCTGCGCCTCAAATTACCATCGAGATGGAAGCTTTAATGAGATCGGTTAAGGAGAATTCTGAAAAGATATTACAGCTTCGCGGGATCATATCGCCGGACGCGGTTGCAATATTGGATTCAATTGAAGACCCGGGGCGCTTGGCGGATTTGGTAGCGTCCAATTTGAAATTGCGAGTAGATGAATCTCAAGCCATTCTCGAAGTTATTGATCCAGTAGATAGACTTCGCAGAGTTAACGAGCTGCTATCCAAAGAACTTGAGTTATCAGCCATGCAAGCGAGGATTCAGACTCAAGCCAAGGAGGAGATGGGTAAGACTCATAGGGAGTATTTTCTCAGGGAACAGCTTAAGGCGATTCAGAGCGAGCTGGGCGAGATCGACGAGAAAACTAAAGAAATAGAGGAGTTTCGACAGAAGATAGCCAAAGCCAAACTTCCCTCGGAAACTCAGAAAGAAGCCGAAAAGCAGCTTAGCCGATTGGGCCAAATGCATCCGGATGCGGCCGAAGCTTCGATTATACGAACTTATCTTGACTGGATAGTGGAACTTCCATGGTCCAAATCAACTCGGGACAAACTGGACATAAAAAATGCCAAGAAAATACTGGATGAGGATCATTACAATCTCGAAAAGGTGAAGGATCGAATTCTGGAGTATCTTGGTGTTCGGAAACTCAATAAACAAATGAAAGGTCCGATCCTTTGCTTTGTCGGACCTCCCGGAGTGGGAAAGACGTCATTGGGGAGATCCATTGCAAGAGCGCTTGGGCGCAAATTTACGCGCATCTCGCTAGGCGGAATGAGGGATGAAGCCGAAATACGAGGGCATCGTCGCACTTATATTGGCGCGTTGCCCGGACGAATTATACAGGGCTTAAAAAACGCCGGTTCCAACAACCCTGTATTTATGCTCGATGAAATAGACAAGGTCGGCGCAGATTTCCGAGGAGATCCATCAGCCGCGTTGCTAGAAGTGCTGGATCCGGAGCAGAATCATGCTTTCAGCGATCATTATCTAAATGTGTCGTTCGATTTGTCGAAGGTGATGTTCATCGCGACCGCCAATTTGGCTGACCCGATCATTCCTGCTCTCCGAGATAGAATGGAAACTCTGGAACTGGCTGGATACATTGATGAGGAAAAATTGAAAATCGCTCGCCAATTCTTGATTCCTAAACAGGTGACTGAAAATGGGCTCAAAACGAATGATTTCAACATAACGGATGAAGCAATTTTAGGAATAATCAATCAGTACACCCGTGAGGCCGGCCTGAGAAACCTGGAGCGGGAAATTGCTAATCTTTGTAGAAAAATAGCGAGAAAAATCGCTGAAGACGAACAGAAGATTCCGTCCATAACTGCAAAGAATCTTAGAAAATTTTTAGGAGTTCCCAGATTCCTGCCCGATGAAGAGCGAAGGCAAGATGAGATTGGTGTGGCTACTGGACTTGCCTGGACTCCATATGGCGGGGATGTCCTTCATATAGAAGCTACTCCCATGGAAGGAAAAGGTAGTCTGCTTCTTACCGGGCAACTTGGCGACGTCATGAAAGAGTCCGGCCAGGCCGCCATGTCATATTTTCGCTCACGCGTTACACGTTTTGGAGTGAAAGAAAAGTTCTACTTTTCCAAGGACATCCATGTCCACGTCCCAGCGGGAGCCATCCCAAAGGACGGTCCCTCCGCCGGTGTCACAATGGCTACAGCTATTGTCAGCGCACTTACCGGGATACCGGTCAGAGGAGATGTGGCCATGACAGGCGAAATCACACTGAGAGGCAGGGTACTCCCGGTGGGAGGTTTGCGAGAGAAGTCGTTAGCTGCATTGCGCGCCAAAATTTACACTATTATCGCCCCGGATCAGAATGAAAAGGATCTGGATGAGATTCCACCGCATATTCGGAGACGCCTAAGCTTCAAATTCGTCAAACACATGGACGAGGTACTGAAACTAGCTCTGAAAGAGGACCCGGAAAAAAGGGCCGCTGCTCCCAAGCCCATCAAATCGGATGGGAACGGCAGGTCGCACAAGAAGTCTGAATCAGGAAATAAAATTGCCGCAAAATCATCGGTCAAGAGGAGAGCGCTCCGACCGGAATCCAGAGCGGAGAAGAAGATCTGATATGACCGAAGACAAAAAATGGGATGTGGAACGAATCCACAAAGAAATTTACGACGCGCGAACGAGGATGTTTGTCGTTACAAAAGTACTGGAGACGGGCAGTGTTGATTTTTCCGAACTTCCCGAATGGGTTTTGGTCATTAGGCCTCTGCTCCGAGACGTAATTAAAAACGCCAATCGTGTTGGTGAGCTGCTCGGGATAGAGGCTGAGGTCACACAGGAATCAAAATGATCATCGGCTGATAATTGGTGGTGGCGGCGAGATGATATGCAGGGCGGGTCCAAACCCGCCCTGTGCTACAGGATTCGAAAATCTTACCTGGTTGTTCTTCCCCATTCAAATTTCTTAGCGGAAGATTTGGGTTCAAGAAGTTCCTGAGGTCCGGATTCCTTACTCGTTATGACTCCGGTCCCCTGGGATGAACCCGGTTCCGCCCCAACAATGCTGGGCCTTTCCTGTTTTCCCCATTTCATGGAATTCTGAGCCCTAGCGGGGCCTTCTGTTATGGAGGATCCGGCACGTTTCGTATCCGGCTTTTCCTCCTGACTAGCTCCGGTAACCTGACTAGGGTCAGACGTTTGGTTCTCTTGCTTACCCCATTGTACGTTTCTTCTAGGTGGTGGAGACGGGACTGAAGCCGATTCCTGCTTGACCGCGCTTCGAGTCGTTCTGCGAGGACTCTGAACAGCGCCCGACGTAGATCTAACCTGCTGTCTTACAGCAGGTTGCGGTTGAGGCTGCATTGTCTGAGCGGGAGCTTGCATACCTGCTCCCTGACTGGTATCTGTCCCTGTTTCTCTGCCATCCCAATATATTGAACTTGACTCTCGACTACTTGGTTGAACGGATGCTCTAGTGGAAGATTGGGGTACAGGCCTTTCTGTTACAACAGGACGCTGCTGCTGCGGTCTAACAGCTTGATATTGGGCAGGCTGTCGAGTTCCGCGGCGCGATGGTGTTTGTTGCTGCTGATATGCAGCGTTTGGAGCGCCTCTTCCTGTCCCGTAACCCTGGTAATAATTGTATTCCTGTGGAGATCCAGATCCATAGCCTTGATAACCGCCGTATCCCGGATAGTTCCCGTACCCTTCTTGCCCCTGCTGGTACTGCCCCTGTTGGTACTGCCCCTGTTGGTACTGTGGGGACTGCTGTTCGTAATTCCCTTGCCCCTGGGCATACTGTGAGTAATCGGGCATACTCTGACCGTATTGCCCGTAGCCTTGCCCATAATCTTGCCCGTAGTTTCCGTATCCGGGAACCATACTTCCATAATCATATTGGCCATATGCAACTCCTACAGTTCCCGTAAGAGCAACAACAGCCGCTATTGCCGCGACCAACCCTTTCATTAGAAAGCTCCTTAGTCTTCCCTTACAGCTCCTAATTCGAGAGGGGGAAAACCGTTAGTTAATATGCATGTTAATATGCGTACCAAATTCAATTGAAATTTTAAAGAATTCAGCCCGAAAAATCAAGTTACTTTTTTACCAAGGTCTCGTAGTTGACTTGGACCCTATCAGGATCTATTTTGAATGTCCATGAGATTAGCACATTTATCAGATCTTCATTTTGGACGTCCTGCATCACCTGAAAGGGTTTTGTCTTTAAAAGAAGATCTATTGGCAAATCGGCCACAATTGCTTGTAATCACAGGCGATATTACGGACCGAGGTCGCGTTTCTCAATTTCGCCGGGCACACGACTTCCTTAATAAGATGGACCTACCGTTTATCACAGTGCCAGGAAACAGAGAGGTATCCATTAGCGCGTTCTGGGAATGGATATTCCCGCGTCTTGCCATGCACCGTTTCCGTATTTTTTTTGGGCAAAGCGATCGTATTCTGTGGCAATCCGAGAAATTAAAGCTAGCTTTCCTGGGCCTTAACTCGGTTCACCCTTTTCCGTCCTGGCCAGGAAGAATTGCCCGTGAGACCCGTTATTGGTTAAAGGAGCAGGCAGCAAAACTTTCCGATTACCGCAAGATCCTTTTTCTTCATCATCCTGTTATGCCCGTGATTCGAGGATCATCTTTCTGGGCTCACACGCTTTCCGATGCCGGACAACTGCTTAATATCTGTGCTGAAACAGGAATATGTCTTATATTACAAGGCCATAAACATAGATCATCGATCTTGGAAGTAAATATTCCGACAAGAAATGCAAAAGTGGTCGTTTCTGCAGCAGGCGCGCCATTGGCCTCCCGTTGGGACCCCTCATATCATTTAATTGATATTTTGCCGAATGAGTTGGTTATAACCGTCTGTGAATT
This sequence comes from Desulfomonilaceae bacterium, assembly GCA_052144015.1. GTDB lineage: Bacteria > Desulfobacterota > Desulfomonilia > Desulfomonilales > Desulfomonilaceae > DATJPW01. Next base: position 2,616 of record JBKQRG010000392.1, on the reverse strand, counting down.
CATTGAAAAAAAATTCGTCGAGACAGGCTCATACAGGTTCTCTTTGCCTGACCCATAAAAAAATGACAAACGCAGTGATTCGGAATTCGATTCCAAAAATTCTATAGACGTTCTCACTAGGACGCCGGCGTAGCTGAATCCTTCTGAAACAAAGCGATCCGCTTCCCAGACGAACGATTACAAAGATTCTTTTTCCCTTCATTTTAAACTGCGGTATGACCCATCAAAAAGTATGGACTATACTGCTATTTCCCATTCCTGGCGCTTCTTTTTTCCTCCGCGTCGGATCGCCTTATGTATATCGGCGCGATGGAATGGAGGTCCTCCGGTTCACATTGGCTCAGTCTTTGGCTTGCGAGAACACCGCATGCTGCCGCTGACGGCACAATAGTCATGGTCCGAGCTGCACGTGATACTGATTTAATTAGAGGCTCGACTGCCGAATCCCCGCAAAGTACGAGCGAATTCGGGACACTCTCCAGATAATTATTGAGTTGGGCCGAGGACACCAACAAGGGCTCGTTTAGGCTCAACAAATGGCTGGAGAACTTCTTGTACATACCGAGATAGACTTGGTTTCTACGAGCGTCGATCAGCGCGGCCCCGGATTCGCTTTCTTTAAGGGCTTGCCAAGCTATAATTTCAAGGCTTGGTATACCGGCCACAGGTTTTCTTAACGCAAGAGCCATCCCCTTGATCGTCGCCAACCCTATGCGTATGCCTGAAAATGAGCCCGGGCCCAGGGCTACCCCGAACCCATCGATGTTTTTCAAGCGAACTCCGGTACGTTCGATTACATCATTGATCATTAACGCGAGGTTTTCCAGGTGTTCCCGGCCGGGCGGCAAAATAGATTCAGCCAGGACCACGTCATCGGAAACGACACTAACTCCGAGTTGTGCGCTAGTAGAATGTACGGCAAGAATTATCAATGATCTGCATAGCGAAGGCTTGTCATATATTGGAATTGTCAACTACAAGCCACTAGTTCTTGAACGCAGTGCCGGGAAAGTCCTGTGTTGACGCGGGACAAGAAATTTCCCCAAGCATATTTTTTTCCGGCTGGTCAAGGCGTGAGCGGCCATCCTTTTGTGGCAATCCGACTGATGTCATTATAAAATACAAGTACAAACAAAAAAACCAGGAGCAAGACGCCGATCTGCGTCGCTACTTCCCGGATTTTGCCAGTGACGGGCCGGCGGATAATAGCCTCAATGACAAAAAACATTAAATGCCCGCCATCCAAAATCGGGATCGGAAGAATATTGATAATGGCAAGATTAATGCTGATATAGGCCATCAGAAAAAGGTAACTGAACACTCCCGCTTTGAAGCTTTCGCCGGATGCTTGGAATATGGTTATCGGACCTCCGAGCGCTTTAGGGCTCATCTCTCCGGTCACAAGCTTAACCAATGTTTGTACCACGAATTTCGTGAGGAACGCGCTGAATCGTAAGCCTTCGTACAACGATTCCGTCAGGCTCAGCTTGAGGTACTTATTTGCAGGGGTCACACCTATTCGTCCGGCAGGTTCTCCGAACATGTTTTTATCTTCACTCGTTGCGGGTGTCACTGTGAGGTCTAGTTTTTTGCCATCTCTCTCGACGGTGATTGTGAGCCGCTGGCCCGGATTTTTTTCAATTACGGCTCTCATATCGTTCCAACGCGAAATTGGTTGTCCGTCAATAGCCACTACGTTATCACCTGCCTTCAGGCCGGCTTGCATTGCGGGTGTCCCATCAAAGATTTGTCCTAGTTCGCTGGCCAAAACCGGCTGTCCCGCAACATACCCTGCACAAACCAATAAAACGGCAGAAAGATAATTGAATACCGGTCCTGCCGCAACAATAGCAATTCGGTGCCATACAGGTCTGGTTGTAAATGCTCGTGGCAGCTCTTCCGGAGGTATTTCCTCCTCTGAATTGGGCTCCTCCCCCAAAAGCTTCACATACCCGCCGAGTGGAATCCAACTTAGGATATATTCAGTTTCTCCCCATTTACGCGTGACCATAGCTGGCGGAAATCCGAGAGAAAATTTCAAGACTTTGACTCCCAGAATTTTTGCCACCAGGAAATGTCCGAGTTCATGCACAAAAATCAACACACCAAGCAGAATTATAAAACCTACAACGTAATAAAGGATATTTATGAACTGTTCCAATTAACGATGCCTCCGGTACTGCGATGTAGAAGGGTTTATCGTGCTACACGAATCCCCTTTCAAATTAATTGAAATAAGTATAGAATCTTTCGTCTGGAAAACAAGGGCTTTGTTCCGCAACGGCGCCATGAAGATTGGAATATTGGGAGGGACCTTTAATCCACCGCATTTAGCACACCTCCGTTTGGCTGAGGAGGTTGCGATTTCATATGGACTCACACGAGTAGTTTTCATACCTTGTCATATTCCCCCACATAAAATCTCAGTCGATATTGCCCCCGCAGCAGATCGTTTGTATATGACGTCGATAGCCTGCGAAAACAATGATTTGTTTGAAGTTTCAGATATAGAAATTGCCGCATCAGGTCCTTCCTACACTGTGAATACCCTGGAAACTTTTTCTAAAAAGAAAGACTTCGAAATATTTTTTATTATGGGTACGGATTCGCTGAAAG
>JBKQRG010000391.1:0-21067 GCA_052144015.1 Desulfomonilaceae bacterium | reverse complement strand
TCCGTATTGCGGGTGAACGAATTGCCTGGCCAAACCCGAACTTGACGTACACCCCTGTCCATTGGAACGTCATGACACGTTCACCGATTGTTCCCGAGTCTTACCCGGACTTTTTGAGAAGTTACCTTTCCGGACGGTAACTCAGTGATATCAAACGTATGTTGCCTTCCTGCTGAAAACACGAACGCTTGCTTAAAATTTATATCCGAATTCACAGAAACGGGATATGTACGCAATTTTAAGGGTGTCATGGCTGAACTCACTCACGCGTATAACGAAGATTCGCTGAACGATCTCTGGGTTTTTGAGGGCTTTCGCTCTGGACATATTGGCGGCAGGTTTGAGCAGTGTTAATTGAGGGGTAAACGTCAAAATAGAAAGGCCATATGGAATGTTAAAAATCCGACCAAAGAGCAAAAATAATGGGGGTGCTACATTGGACACCCCCATTTTTAATAAAGAAGTTATCCGCTTACCTTTTACCTAAAGTAAAAAGCAGCCTAAATTTCAATCCTTCAAAAAACGGATTTTCCCCGATCTTAAAAAATAGTCGTATTCGGGCAATCCAGGAAGGAATCAGGGCTGGAGATCGAATTCTGCGCCGGTTGCAAAGGAGACATCCGTCGCTTCGCCTTTGTAGTTTTTTCATAATGAACCTCTTTCCGGGGCCTCCGGAAGTGGCTCATTCGCTAATCCGGATTGTCGGGATACAGATTTAACGAAAGAGTCCGCCGAGCGGCCCCGTGGAACGTTTTGGGGGGCTGAAAGCCCATGAGAACTCCATAACATTGTATGTGTTTGTACAGTATTAGGAGACTGTTAGTTTATTGTTAGCCGCAAGTTGTTCGTTAAAAGAGTGTGGGTTTTCTATTGACAAAACGGGCTTTTATCTGCATCCGAATAACGGGAAAATGTTAGGCTATTATTTGAAGGAGTTTTTTGCTTGAACTCTCCCGTCCTTATAACGAAGAGTTCGCCGGGCGACCCCTGCATTTTTGGGGGCTGAGAGCCCGTATGAGAACTCGATTCAATGGGGCGTGTTAGGAGATTATGACTACCGTATTAGCTGTTCGTTACAAAACCTCAACTGTGTTCCAAAGAAACGGCTAATCCGTGACTAAGAATTGCCTAACATTTCCCGTTGTTCGGATTCGGATATACAAGTTAACAAGAGTCCTAATCCTGTGGGTAAACGCCGACGTGATCTCGCGGAGCAGACACTGCTTGCGGAAAGCGTGAATTCACAGCTGGATCTCCACTCTGCCCTCCATGGCAGAGTCTGTCATGGTAGTTTTCAATCTGTTATGTTAAGCGCACGTTAGCCGGATGTTAATAAATCGTTACAAATCGATGACTCCACGTTAGCGTTTCCCTGGCGGAAGGACTTCGGGTTAAAGTTAACAGTCTCTTAACAATCACCGAATCAGATTTTAGTTTGCATTTAACAGTCGTTTTGAAAGGCTCGATTCGTCTCGCCCACCCCTCCCCCGGTCTATTCCGGCTTGTACTCCGGCTCCAAAAATTCCTCCGGCGCTCCCACGTAGAGCCACAGGAGAATCCTGACAAGGCTTGCTACGCTTCCACCAGTTCTCCGCTTGTCTCTTTTAACTTTTTCATCGACGAGTTCATAGAGTTCCTGCGGGATTCGATACGATCCAGGTTTTGTTTTTTTGATATCTTCTCTGAAAGGCGGCTCCTGCGAAGGGAGCGGTACTATTTCCTTGCGAACAGAGGGCTTTGGAGGCTCTTTTTGTGGGACTTTTTTCATTTTTTGCGTGCGAGCCGGTTTGGGAATCTCAGCTTTCGCCTGTCGTGGCTGACCTTCCCTGGACTTAGCGATCTCCGCCATTTCGTTGGGAAAATGAGTGGTGAGAAAGAACCGAAGGTTTGCCGTTGTCCACTCAGCAGCCCTAGCGGGTTTGACGTCCATACCTTTCAAATCACCAAGAATCCGTTTTAGAAAGCGAGGATCTCTCCTGTGTTTCGCCAGTAGATCCTTGAGGATGCCGGTTCGATTGTCGTCAGTGGTCATAGCACTTTCCTCTGTAAGCCGATTGTCATCCAATAAGAACGAGCTATCATGGATCACAGCATAATCGGGTCTGGCTTGTCAAGTCCCATCACTAGCCAATTGCATTACACTTTCAATACTATGAACAATAGGGCTGGCCTGATATAGCTATAAATGGGATGTGTGTTGACCTTACCTCTATAGACATCAACTGTAGGTCGGACATTCAATGGCAATCGCTCGCCTATGCATGGCAGTCTGGAGGCGCCTGTATGTCACGTGGATTGCAGCGGAAATTCAGAGGAATTGGCATGGAACGATAATAGCCTGCTCATAGACATACAGAAATGATAACCGTCGAGGTCTGGACTTTGCGGGGTTCGGTCGGCTTGACGGGTAGTTAGTAGTTATGTGCTCCAACCTGCCGCTGAACCCCCTGACGCCATGTTGGCCCTGTTCTAGAAGCGTCGCTCAGTGGCACTGTCTTCGCCAGCCCTCTGATAGACGGGTCCGGAGCTTAGGATTTTGTATCAAATGAACACAAAGAGTCTCACGCTCTCGCTGGAGCTGAGACCGGTCGTATGTCAAGCCCTGGGCGCCCTGCCCTGATGTCGTCGAATTCCGTCCGGTTTGTGGGAGGTCCGGTCCTCTCCACCACCGGAAGACCTACGGTCCTTTCGGGTTCGACTGGAACAGTTGCTCACAACCCTTGAGATCATGGAGGCGAGAAGAAATATGTCGATGAGGTCCTTCTTAAAATGGCGGATGCAGGTAGTTTGGTTTCTCCACCGGTGTCCTGGCGATGGGCACCCCCTACACCAACGAGTTCGTCTTGAACGTCAATAGTGAAGCGGAGCCGCATTCCAACGGCAGGCTGGTGGTCGCTGGACAGGCCATCTTGGAACCTTGCTGTCGGACTTCGAAGAAGGGCAGATCTTTCCAAACGATAAATAGAGAAGGAGTTGCAGGATCATGTGTTCGGAATATTGTGTTGTTTCAATGAGAAGACACAATGTCGCGTAAATATGAGACAAAAAGTTCTTGACAAACCTTTCAACAAGTTTTATTAGTCCTTTTGTCGGATACAGATTTAACAGAAGAGTTCGTTTTTTCAATAGAAAGGCTACAGACAATGTAGCCTTTCTATTTTTTTAACGGGGCATATACGGGGGGGGACTAAAATCGACGGGCGAACGTACTATGGTTACGTGTAACCGCGCCGCTGTCCTGATGTACGGCAGGTAAGCAAGCTTGGAACAGACCGATGCTTGACCCCAGATCAGTTGACTCTCGAAGAACCTGAAGACAGCTCTGAGCGTGTGCTTACGCTGAACGTCCGCAGACCGCTAATCAACCACAGTTATGCCCTGCTTTATGAACCAGGGGACGAATAATTTCGGCAGGCAATGATAGCAATGGACGGTGGACCACTTGGACATGGACATCACCATTCACGATCTTGTTGCGGCTTGTAATCTTCTTCTGTGCGGGTGGGTTTGATTTTCATTAGACTCTGTTTTCTGAAATCCTCGTTGGCTTTCGATCTTTTTTTGCACGTCGTACCACGTCCCACACGGCATCTGGATGGACAGCAGCCACTTCTAACAAGACCCGCGCCGGTCCTTTGGGTATCCGACGTTTTTGCTCCCAGTTTTAGAGGATTGTGTTTTGAAAGGTTGTTTTGAAGTCAGATCGTCTGCTTCTGGAGATTTCGTCTGGTTGGAATTCCCTTGACATATCTCTTTCGCCGTGAATAAGTTCCCCCGAAAAGTGGGGGTATGTTCCCCCTTTCGGAGGTCCATGATGGCTCACATCATCGCCGTTGCAAACCAAAAAGGTGGGGTCGGCAAAACCGCCTCCACAATTGCCTTGGCTCACGCTCTAGCTATTCGCGATCAAAAGGTTCTCGTAATAGACCTCGATCCTCAGGGCAATAGTTCCCGCATTTTGGGCAATATCTTACCCTCTGAACAGCCCAGGTCAGTCATAGACCTCTTCAAGAAAAAGACTGCGCTCCTGTCAAATACCTACGTGAACACCAAGGTGGATGGGGTGAAATTGATTCCGGCTTATTTGAAATTATTCCAGGTCGAACGGGAACTCCGAGAAATCGAGAGGCTTTCTACGCTGAAGACGAAGATGGACGCGCCCGCCCTGGAAGAGTTCGACTTTATCCTCGTTGATACACCCCCGAACCTGGGAACTTTCCTCCTTAATGCCTTGATAGTCAGTGATTACGTGATAATACCTATTGATGCCGAGAGCATCTTTGCAGTTGAGGGTTTGGACGGTCTCCTTGAAACCATTGCAGACGTAAAAAGCACCATCAACCCGAAACTCAAACTCCTTAGGGTTCTTCTGACGATGGTAGATGGCAGGACTACGACCAGTAAAGTTATTAGGGAACAGGTGTTCAGGACTTTTGACGAGGAGCAGGTCTTTAAGACCACTATTACAAAGAATACGTCAATAAATAAGGCTCACCTCAAGGGATTGACTATCTTTCAGGAGGATCGCAAAGCCCTGGCAGCCGCTGATTACATGCACGTAGCAGAGGAGCTTCTTCAATGTCTGAATTCCTCCAAAACCTACTGAAAAAGGTCAAAGACAACGCCGACGCACTCGAAGCCCCCCCTGCCGAACCTGGCTTAGCGAGTGGCACCACATTTGATGTCCGCTCAAAACAAAGGAAGAAGCCTAAACCGGGTTTACGAAAGAAACCAGGTTCAGGAGGATCTTCCGAAGATGAACCTAGTTTACCGCTTAAACCTGGTGTAGTCCCTGTCCCTGGTTTAGTATCTGGCCCTAGTTTAGCCCCTGCATCTGATTTACCCGCTGAACCAGGTTCAGGAGGATCTTCCGAAGATGAACCTAGTTTACCGCTTAAACCTGGTCTACCGGCTGAACCACTTCCCTTCCAACTTCTTAGAACTTTTACCCATTCCAAGGCAGCTATCACCAACCTAATCCCAGACATGAAGGATTCCGAACTACGTCTGTACCACTATCTCGCTGAACTGACATACGGGAATCCCCGGCACCTAACAGATCATGTCATCACCTATTCCCAGAAGCAGGCAATGAAGGCGGCAAGCATAAAATCCACAGCCACCATTGTGAAATCAATGAATTCTTTATGCAAAAAGAAGCTCGTGAAATGGATCCGCAAAGCTAGAAAGCGAGGTGAAGTCAGCCAGATCAAAGTCTTCTTGCCGGGCGATTTTCAAGAACCGAGAACGTCCTCCGACCTTTCGATGGTCCAGTGAACCTAGTTTACTTCCTAAACCTGGTTTACCGCCGATAGCCGCGCAACACCCTGATATTATTCCCTTGACACCTCCCTGCGATGTGATATTCGCGCCCCCCAAGCCGGGATGCCCCGGTAAGCAGGGTTGCCATAAAGCTCCAGAACCTCAAAACCCCTCCGACCGGCAAGTCCAGAAGGGGTTTTGAAAGCGTGGGGGCTAACGCTTGAGGTTTGTCTAGCTCCTGAGAGCGTCTCCTACCACGACTTCTGCGCCTTTGCAACCCATAACAGTAGGGGAGGGCGCAAATTCATGTCCATCGGTCAATGTAGTAATTCTTTGCCTGATGCGTCAACCAAATTCTCCATCCTAGACCTAAAAGCGCAAGCAGTAAGGCTTCCAATATCAAAAGGAGCGCAGATACTCTTATCCGAACTTCTCTCCTGGTCTGGAGAGCGTGGATATTGCTGGTGGTCTGTTCCGCGGATAGCCGCAGACCTCAATTGGTCCGTATCAGTAATCTGGAGGAAGGCGACTGAACTTAAACAGGCAGGTCTTCTCCAAGTCATCCCCCGCCCAGGACGGTCGAATTATTGGATTCCGTTGCCCGGATCCGGGAAGGTCCAGCGGATCTTAAATGAGCTGACACCCCTCGCGCAATCGCGAGCCCCCATCTTAAAAGAAAACGAAAATCAAAAACGTTGTACCGTAAAAGATTGTACCAGTACCCCCTTACCCCTTCCTTCCCTCGAACCCCAAAACGTGAACGCTATACAAATCTGCCCTGAAAAATTGTCCGTTCTACCTACGAGAAGTACCGACACACCCCAAACTTCGTCTCAAGAACCCATTGTCATCCAAACTCCGCTTGAAACCGAACCACCGACTCCTCCCGTTGTTACCCCAAGGCCCAAAACCAAGATTTCTATTACGCCGGAACAAATTTTTCTCGTGGAAGAGATCGAAAGAGTCACGGGAGATACGTGGTCTCGTGGAAATTTCGTGAACCTGGTACGTCAAACCGATGAACAAACGATATATGCTGCTCTCTCGGTCACTAGGGAGAAAAGGTCTCTGGAGTCTGGAGTCAATTTGGGTGCTTATTTTACGGCTACCCTGAAAGGAATGACCGGTCTGACAAGTCTGGGAGCGAGACCACCAGCAGAAGTTATGACCCATATCTCGATGGATCCTTCCGTTCGTCTAATACCTCGTCTTTTACATCCCGACGAACCAAAACCTCAACCTGTGGACCCTGATGCGATGAAGAAGGGATGGAGACTTTATTATAAAGGCGCAGGAGTCCAGAGCATGCTCTCCCTTGTCCAACGGTGTGTGCCGGTCTCCGTTGACGTTGAGAGGCTTTGGGTTGGTGTCAGAGAGACTTTTCCTGGCTTGGAAGAGTCGGTTTTGATAGATAGGTTCCTCGACACAGTAGTGAACAGGGCTAGACACGCGGAGAGAATGCGAATCTCCGTGGAATTTTCAGGAGCCAAGGTGCAAGAGAGAGACACATAAGATGGAAACCCTGTTGAAATATTCACCAATTGTCGCCACTGGCGCTCAGGTCGTAATTGGTATCGCGACGGTGGTTATCGCATGGGCAGGTTACAGAATAGCCCGCCAAACTCTCAATTGGAACAAACTCTCGGAGGAGGAGAAAAGGGGCGTCCATGTAAAAGGCCTCCTCAAAGAAGTGACCTTTAAGCTAGGCCAGCCAAGCGACAATCCAGGCCCAAACCTTGCCGTTACTCATCCAGACCGACTCAAAGAGCACACGCGCTTCTTTCCTCTTATTGTTGAAATCACCACAGGCTCGCCTCCGAGAGATGAACTGATTCTTGAAACCTCCGAGCCTACGAACCGTTGGACGTTCCGATGCGATACCAGCCAAGTGCGAATTCTCTACTGGAACAAGGTGGGCGAAGCCACCGGCGAGAAACCCAGAAAGGTGCAGTATTCCTTATCTTTATGGACTAGAGAGAATCGTATTGGTGACATTTGCCTAAAGGAGTTGAATCGTCCCCCGTTTGAAGTTTCCTTCGAGTGGAAACTCTCGTGCAATGGGATGGTGATAAAGGAAGGGGAACTGGTGATTCCGTGACGTCCCGCAATCCCTTTGCATCGGGACTGCTTGGTCACCGTATCGTGAAAGGTCGGGAGGTAGAAGGAAGAAATAGTGATATGACCATTCAATCATAATCGAATAATATGACAACCACATGTCACTGGAGAGTGTCACACATTACAATTGTAATACGCCTTTAAGACAAAGAGCTACTAAATGCCATTCATATGACATTTTCATATTTATCATCTGTAAAACGCATGCAAGTAACAGATACAACGATAGACCTACAAGACTGATATCAATTCGTGGGGAACACCGGCATCATCCGGTACCCCTGTGTGAATTCTAGACAGACCGCCAGTCTTTCTTCCAACTAGTCCAGGTTTGTCCCATGTAAACAAGACTTTTTGTCCATCTTTTTCATACCACTTACAAAATCCCCTGTGTTCCGCACTAAAATGATACCTACATCGGCAAATCTCGCAACTAATGGGATCCTACACGCGGCGCGCCAGGACGCGCGTGGTTGAACGATATGACATGAGGTAAGGGTAAGGTGAGGGACGGCGGGATCGTCGCTCGGAACCCCTTTATATTTACGTTAGGGCGAACTCTGTGGAAAGCCATAGCCAGAGCCACCACAAGATCAGATACCGGATACGATATGGAACAGTCTCGTGTCCAAAAAGTAAAAACCGGAAAGTCAACTTTGTAACCGGGCCTCTAAAGTCGCCACGTCCTCCTGTAGAAACCTGCCTGTAACTAGCAGACATCCCGCGCCATTTGGAAAATACGATGGGCTCGCGTCTTTCTATATATAAACAGTCGCGTAAAGAATCATGGATGATTTTAATCGAGTTAAACGTTTGTACTGAAATGAAAGGACAGCCTTTCCAAGAAACACAACATCGAGGAGGTAAACTCATATGAACTTCCAAAGCAAAAAAAATGTCCCGCCCACCTACGGACGACTAAAAAATTTCCTTATCGACCAGAATCTCGACCAACGGCTGGCCAGCATGGCTCAACAGCAACAGTGTTCGGTCAGCTACCTGATCCGCAAATACTGCACTGAAGGGCTGGATCGAGAAGATCTGAAAGATTTACGAGCGTAAAAATGAAAAATAAAAACCCGGATGGGTATATCCGGGCCTTGGAGAAAATTGGGTAAGTGGAAGTTTGATAATATTATATGTATGAAAGACGCTAAATGCCATGCTCGATGAAGCTCCCGTATCTGGCTTCCTTCCCATCATTTCTCCACGATCATCACTTTGGAGAAAATGTTTATGCAACCAGGGAATGAAACAACAGTTGAAGAATGGGAAGAGCGCTTCCAGAAGGATGTTAAGAGACGCCCAGGCTGGAATGTCCTTTCTATTGAGATACTCTTTAGCCAGGCTTATCGGAGTCTCACCGGCTCGGCTCAATTGGTTCTTCAGTTTGCTCTAAGTCAAGTGTCGTGGGAGAAGTCCAAGAGATCGGGCAGCCGGAAACATCTTAAAAATAACACGATCTACTTACCAACCAACGCGCTGATAGCGTTGGGGATCAAGAGCAGTGCTACCAGGACTGCTTTAAGAAAAGATCTGGTTGAGAAGGGATTTCTTGATGTGAAGAAAACAGGATCATATCTCAACTGCGGGGTTTTCAAGCTCAGTGAACGTTGGAGATACTATCCTAATGGCAACTACAAACCTCAAGATCAGATTCTTCCTGGCATATCTATGGGGCATCGTTTCACAGGCAAGCAGGATGCGGATCCCTGTGAAAGTTTGTCTCTCCGTTTAAAAAACGAACGTAAGGGAGATTCAGTTTTTGAACGTAAGCGGATCCCAGAAAAGTCGGTTAAGGACCCTTCCTACGTTTAAAAAATGAACGTAATACCTTACGTTTAAAAAATGAACGAACTGTACTATGTACCAGGCAAAGCGGGGATCCCAGAAGGAAGTATACAGGTGGGATAGTACACAAAAAAGAAAACAAGGCCCCAGACCGATCTGTCTCATGTACAAGAGACAATCTGCTATAAAATGACCGGAATGGGAAAAAAGATACTTATTGCCCCGATCAGGATGAGCTATCATGAACTCTGACATACCCCTGATAGATGTAAAGTTGAAAGTATTTATAAGTTCGAAAAGATAAATAACAAAAAAGAACCAAAGCCCCAGACCAATCTGTCTCACGTACAAGAGACATCCGTCCGCTTCATAAATTACAAATGTAAAATGTTCCTTTTGAGCCGTCATCGGTACCGCCAAAAGTGATAACCGATCTCACCAAAGTCTAAATCCACTGGAATAACAGATCCTTCAGAAAAATATAATGAGACCTCGCAAAAAGCGCGGAGGATTTTTCGTTCGTTAAACGTTTGTATAGGAAGAGGAGTATGTGAAAGATCCTCGAAAAATAATCCAAAAAGGAGTGGATGAAGATGGATGCAAAACAAGATAAATCGCCAGAATTATGGCGACTGTATTGTACTGAGTTTTGGGCTCAACAAGGCGGCGGCTGGAGAAGTCTACCCAGATCTGTATCCAATTCCGAAAAGTTCTTGGCCCTATCTGATCAGGCTGTTCGGCTAATGATCTACCTGTGGGATTTCATCTGGCTGGATAGAAATAAGAAAGATCTGGTGAATAATGGGGTAGTGTCGATGCCAAGAAACAGAATGATTGCCGTGGGGTTGCGGGATGAGAACATTGATGCAGTCAAGGCGGAAATTGTGAATGCCGGATTTTTTATCGAGATTGCGCCGTACACTTTTCGCCTCAATGATACGTGGCGAAATACAAATTGACAAACACGAAGCCCTGAGGATCCCTCTTTGAGGGCTCCTGATACCATACCTCGTGGAACCGTACACGAGGACAAGGAAGATGGAGGAAAATATGCAAGCAAACAACAATAGCCCTTTGCAGTTCGCGTGTCCGGTCTGCGGATCTCACGAGTTGCTACTCGTGGAGGCTCACATCGTCTACTACACCATAGTCAAGGTCAATGAATCCGGCGAGCTAGAATATCAGCCAACACCAATTTGTATTGAGAATGACGGCAACCGCGAGGACTGCTATTTCGCCTGTGGTGGTTATCACCCCGATAGCAATTGCCCTTGCGATTTCATACCGAATGATCCTGACAATGGTACTGACGACGATCCTGACAATCGTATTAGTGATGATTACACCATGTTGCAATGGATCAAGGCGCACCAGCAGACTCCGGCTGCTAGATAACAAAAAACACGGCGGAGGAGAGAATGTGTCCAACGAGAGGGAGCGTCCACATCATGGAGGACGACAACTTAGAAGGGGAGTGTTGATACAGGATGGAAATAGTTTGTAATCCTGATCGTTATCCCCTTCGATCTACGAAACGACTGAATAGCCGCCGGGAAGATGAGATCCGGGCGTCCTAGAAGAGTATATGGATATGATAAACGAATTTGCCAATGGACCGGCAGCGCATCATGAGCCCGACAAAGATCACGGTCCTGATGCGGCAATTGTACACAGAGAGCAGTGCTGGGAGTTTATCCTGAAAGACGCGTCTCCTTGGTACAGGGAGCATTTAGCAAAACTCGGTCTGCTGTGGGATAAATGGAACATAGAAGTTTTCAATGGTGAATTTCAGGCCCGCCCACATATCCTGTTGGCTACGACCGGTATACCGAATTCTCTCGGAGACTACGGAAGGATAGGGGGATGGGGAGGCAAAGCCCAAATCCGAATTAGAAGCTCCCTGCTAACTGGGACACACCCGTTAGTTGCCAGCGGTGATAGGTTCAAAGAAGGACGATTTCTTTTTGTTCAGGATGTGCTGCTCCACGAATGTGTTCATCAGTATCAGCACGAAATCCTGGGAATCGAGAAGACCAGCTCGTACATCAGTCACGGACCGACGTATAGGGACAAAGCGAATGAAATAAGCGCTAAGATAGGGCTTGGAAGGGTCAGAGCTTCCAAGACGAGAGGAAAAGACAAAGACCTCCCGTCGTGTGCCTATTGGCCCCACTGTGTACGACCGGATTATCATTACAAGGGAGCGTATTTAGGACGAGAGAGCAATCAGATTCTTGCAAGTAAGTCCAAAGTCGGTCGCTTCTTACTAGCCTGCAACCAGCCGTCGGTGGATCATTTGTTGAAAGTCTATGATGAGCTGCCGCTGGATGAACGCCATCAATTCGTTGAGGGACTGCGGATGAGAGGCGAGGTATAGGTTGTCGCATTTAAACTGGACCAAGCGGGCAGACTGTATGTAGTACCAAATCAGTAATATAAGAATGTAACCGCATTTAGTTCACTGGAAAATAGTAAACGGTGGTGCTAAGTGGGACTGACTGGAGTGTTGGACAGCAGTATTTAACCATTTATTGAAATTAAGACAAAGGCGTTTCTCGAAAATTATTTTTGATGCGGAGATTCACAGACAGCCGATATCCGCCAAATTAAACATAGTACAGAAGGATCTCATCAGGAATAAGGGTAATCACTGAGCTTCCGACTAAAGTGAACTGGTAATATTTCAGGCCCCCAACACCATGTATTACCGCCCCTGGATTTGGCTTTTTCCGCTCCTTGCATTGCACGTATTATCCACTCTTCCGCTGTCTGGTGTCCGTCGTAACGGGCGATGCCGACACTGCCGCTCACATAAAGACCGGGTCCAATTCCATCCCACTCATAATGGTTAATCCGAGAACATAGTTGCTTTGCCGCCTGTTCTGATCGAGTTAAGGAATATCCATGTCTAAACTTCAGATAAGCAATCCACGCATCCTGTCTCCACCTTCCATTGTAATCTTCTCCGAAACTTTCTAATACGATGTTGTTTACTATCGAAATGACCTTGTCACCCGTTGCAGATCCCCATCTTCGGTTCAGACCAGTAAAACCATCTAAATCCAGGTAAACCAGTACGTGGCTCGCGAGTAGCGAAAACTTGTTCTTACGCCACATCTTCTGGACAATCGCCCACGCATCTTCAGCCGCAGGGCTAACTTCTTGTTCTGGTTCTCTAACGGGTTTGTCTTGAGGAATGCCCGATGAGACCTCATCTTTTGAATTATCAGCATAAATTGTTCTGAGTACCTTATTTGGTATCAATTCTTTGAGCTGTATAGTAAATTCTCGCAATTTGTCTGGTGTATAGGCCCGAAAAAAGTGAACTCTTCCCAATCCATACGGCAGCCGATCTAACTTAACTCGCTTAGATAAAATCACCGGGATCACTGTGTGGTTAGATTGTATATTTCTTGTTAGATTTATAGCGCGTACAATTTCCTCCTGTTCGTAATAGGAATACTTAGTAGATTCAGAAATAAGAACAACAGTTACAAGAGAATTTCTTTGAGCAGCAGGTAAAATGATATCCCAAGGATCACCGGGTTTGAGTGACTTTGCAGCCACAAATACACTGAGATCAGGAGTGAGCGCAGTGTACAACTGAATAGCCCTTTCTTGATCTGCTGCGGCGTAAGCTATGAACACGTCGTACTTTAGGTTCTCTATTGATGAAGTAACCATAACCGAAATCGTCATGTTGTTGACAAAGCCTGATATTTCACTTTTTGAGCATACCTCACCGTATTTTCCCCGGTCAATCGATATATCCCGGTAGCCCCCCACGCGAAAAAATTTCGGGTAGTGTCGGGTCAAGGGCAAGACTAATTTTGTTTACCCGCCGAATCCATGCGGGATAAAAACAGTAGTACTTTGACTATCTGGCTGGAGCAGGTGCCGTGGCATTGCTCAATGCGTAGCGGTATGATCGGTTATAAACGCGGCAGCCAAATTGCGTTTTTCTTTTTTAGAAATAGCGCCATACCCTTGTCCGCATTCCCGTGAAAACAAGGAGATATCCACATCCGGGGACCGGCTGCATAAAACAATATTACGAAAGTATGATCAAGATGACAAAGGTATGAGGATGAAGTCCTTCGTCCCCGTAAGATAGCCGAAATATTTGTTTGTGATGACCAAAAAGTACTTGACGCGCTCATACTAAAGTAATACTGAGGATGAATAATTGCTTGGTCTTGGAGGTCGTCATGGATGAGGAGTCCGAACGAAAAAAATCCGATCTTATGGATCGAGCGACTACGTTGTTCCAAAAACTTGGCCCGCACTGGTCGGAGATAGCAGCTACTCTTGAGCAAGAAGGATATCTGGAAAATGATAAACCCGTGTCCGCCAACGCGCTGCGGAAAAGAGCCCCCAAAGATCCATTTTTTAGAAAACTCTTAGATGATTATCGGCAAGGAAAACTTCAGCCAGGACAGATATCAGTACTCAAGGGACCCAAGAAACACTTAGACACGATACCTGCTCTCCCCGTGGGACGTGTAAAAAGAGATAATTTACAAAATCATACTGATGATACTACGGTAACAGCAAAAGCAGTACTGGCTCTATTACAGGGTTCAATGCAACGACGCGATGAGATGCTGCTGGAACAAATCCGAAAAAGTAATATTGATAGTGATACTAAAATAATAATACAGCAGATCGAGAAGGAATTGAAATTAATGAAAACCCGTCTAGACGATATCGAACAACGGCTGGAAATTCTTGTCGAGGACAAGGTGGATGGAGAACTCAGGTCAATGGTGACTCCAGGGGGCTCTTTTGCAAAAGACTTGGAATCCATCATTACAAAAATCATCGAAAATAAAATATCGGGGGACGTTGGAACCTTCCTGACAGCCGTTCCGCTAGCACCCGGTCAAGGAACCGGCAGGTGGGAAGGTGAAGGTAAAATGGCCCGTTTCTCAGCGACGATGCCCCAGCATATCTACGATTCCATGAAGGAATTGACGGGCGAGTCTTCTTTTTCAGCTCGACTTGCCGCCGCCTGTGATTTTTACCTACGGGCACAGGCAGCACAACAGAGGGGTAATACTGGATCGTAAGCAAGTTTTATATAAAATCATAAAGTTTATATAAATCGGTATGTATAAAATCGGAGTATGAAGATGGAAAGCGCTGCCATGATCACTGAAAACCTTCCCGATATTATTCCTCCCACAGTTCCGGCTCAAACAATCAAGACCGAAGATCTCCTCGACGCCTTCTTGTCCAACAAATCAGAGAAGACCATCCTTGCATACAAGCGGGACTTGGAGCAGTTTCGGCAATTTTTGGGGGCGGAAAATATCAACGAGGCGGCGAAACGATTCTTTGCCGGATCTCTAGGAGAAGCGAACTATATAGGGCTCCGGTATAAGCAGCATCTCATAAACCGGAGTCTCCAAGCCACCACAATAAATCGTAAACTTGCGGCTCTGCGGAGCTTTTCGGATATGGCTTACACCCTAGGCATGGTCAACTGGAGAATACGCATCAAGAACCAGAAGGTTTATGAAACATCCCGTGATACTACCGGTCCAGGGAAGACCGGCGTTCAAAAACTTCGAGAAGAGATCTCCAGGCGGAACGATGCAAAAGGGTTGCGAGACAATGCTATTATTCACCTTCTCTTCGACTTGGCCCTGCGGAGATCTGAAGTTGTAGGAATTGATCTTGAAGATGTGGATTTGGAGAGAGGTACTTTGCGTATACTCGGCAAGGGAAGACTCCAAAAAGAAACTCTCACCATCCCGACTCGGACTCGCAAGGTCTTGAAAAATTGGATGGATGTACGGGCAGATGGGGAAGGCCCCCTGTTCATAAACTTCCACCACAACGGCACGGTCAACGGGAAGCGCCTGACCTGCGATGGACTGTACTACGTCGTCAAGGATCTCGGCACGAAGACCGGACAGAAAGTCAGACCCCACGGTTTACGACACACAAGCATTTCCGAGGCGGTGAGGAAAAGTCAGTCTATCGGCATGGACGTAACCAAAGTTTTGAAATTTTCACGGCATAAAAACCTGAATACCCTCCAGATATATATTGACGCAGTGGAGGGAGCCCAAGGGGAAATCGCGGAGCTGGTCGCGATGGATTAAACATTCAATAAAGGAGGCATGAGATGCGGTTCAAGATAGTGAACGCAACTAACGATCCAAATGCGGGCAGAGTGTTTGATGATGAAAATTCTCAATCGTGGTCTTTTGTTGCAGAAGATTCAAATGGGAGAATCGCAGTTAACGGAATCCTTGGGCATAAGATTGGAGTGATTGACAAAGAGGGTACATTCACTCCCGGCGACACAATGTTTCCGAATCGTATCCAGGGAAATAAACGACCGGGAATTAAAGAAGGCGATACAGTGGAAATTGTAGATCCCGGAACCACTTTTCCCGACAATTGGATTGCCACTGAAAGTGAGTGGATCCGACAGGAATAATCAACCTGTCTTACTACGGAAAAGCGTGATTATCCGTAGTAAACGGAACGTTATTTTATCACTTCGAGTAACCTGACTTTTTTTGAAAAAAAAACCCAAAAACGGGAGGTTTTTTCGAAACGTTGTGGAGGAAATATTCAAGGAGAACGAAGATGATCTACTCCCTTAAAACGGAAAGTTTTGTCCGGGCAATTCCCTACCTGTCTTTGTCATTTCTCGGAAACCAACCGGGACACCAGTCTGATCTGATTTTGGTCCAACCGGATCTTTAAATTATCAATATTGACTCTTTTTAGGATTCATAATCATAATCCCTGATTATTCGGCTGATAAACAAAGAATTGTATGTTGTTGCGCTCAACCATTTGATATACTGAGAGACATCCAGCGGATTTGGGGGGAACTACATGGAGGGGGTGGGAAGATCAAAGGGAGACAGTTCCACAAGGCATCCTGTACGCTTCGAGGTTCGTTGCACAATAATGTGTAATCATCTCACGAACTAAGATCTTGCTCAAAATATTTGGGAGGGAGGGTTACATGTCACCAAAGAACAGACCGAAGCCGATTGGCCACGTATTCAAAGTGTCTCACTGGGACCTCCCGTTACATCGGATGTGGATCAACGGGATGATAGTGATAGTCACCTGTTGTGTACTTTTCATAATCTTGGCAGTTGGGAGTCTGCCAAGCGCGGCACAGATGGAACCGCCGGGAAGTGGACTTGACTGGTGGCGCATTAACAATATTAATAATATGAAGCTGGATCCGGGTCCTCCCTTTCCCGATTCTGGACGACGACTACTTGATAAGACAAAGCCTTCGGAAGGACCAGGTGGGGTTGCAACGCCTACTGATCCTTACTGGCTTCCACCAGTCCCACAAGTCTCTTCGCTGGATGAATTGAGGCGAATGATTAAATATTAGATTTCTCCTGGGTGTGGCAAGAACCTTAGCCGCAATGGGTGACATGTCGTACCCAATCTGGCGAGGAGGGGGAAACGATGACTTTCAAATCAGCCACGATGGTTTTCGTAACGGGTTTGACATTCTATCTTTACTACCTATGCGGCCCGGTTCACGCCGATTGGTTACAGGATGTACAACGCGGGATGAAGGCAAAAGAGCAAACTTTGCATTCGCTGCTGCAACAACTTGAATCAGAAGAGCAGCAAATCAAGAAGGAGCCAGAGGCAATTCGGCAACTAGAACAGTCTCTGGACCAAAAACGACGAGCACCGGTCGATTATAGCAGATACAATCTCTGTCCTTATGGACATCCGTATAACAGTTGCGGTCATGGAGAGTTGAAAAAACAATGGCTGTATCAAGTCTATTATGGGCCTATTCGCCAATTGGAAATAGAGATCGAGAAGAGAAAAGCGAACCTCCAATCGCTAAAAGACGATTTTGAGTCGAGAAAGCCTAAGTACTTGAAGGAGTGCGAGGCACTCTCACGCAGTATCAACAGCGTGGAAATTGAGTACCCCACTTGCGTTGCGGATGCCGGACGCAGGTTAGCTCAGTGCACTGGAAACCCCTGCCAATCGGCAAGGTCAGAATACAACAACTGTTTACGGGATTGCACGCGGGAGGACGACTGGGCCCTGTGCGCTGCGGACTGCAGGAAGTATAATCCTGGGTTGGATCGTGATGAGTGGGACGAAGATTGTTTGACTATGGTGTGTAATGTCGGCAGTATCGCCGAATTTGTGATCTGCGCTACCCCTTGTCTTTACCGTTACCGTAAGCGTATTCAAACTGAAGATTGTGATACGGAGTGTTTTGAGGAACACAAGAAGCAGATAGCGAACTGCCGAAGTAAGATCGTGGAATGACATCAACATCGCATGTAAGCATAGCTGACCCACTAATCCGTTTTGCGGGTGACGCTGAGGGTGATAGCGGATCTTGGGGTAGTTCCTAGACTATTACGTTTCGCACCATACATAGGAGGGGCAATGGGATGAGGAACATTCGAGACCGAGGGCTATGGGTTGCTGTCTGTGTGGCGGGAATAATGATGCTGCCATCGACCGTGTTCGCCGAGGGCAAAGACCAAAAATTTGACGGATATCTGTTCTTCAAGCTCGGCGCTATCTGCACCAGGTCGGAAGGACCCGATTACTTTCTTGTCGTGCTAAAACTCTGGGGAGAAAGGAGACAAATCACCGAAGCAGCTATATCAACAATGCGCTGCACTCTGAGCGACATAGCCACAACCCTTAGAGGTTGCTGCCCCGTTGATTTCATAATCCTGCGTCAGTACCCGTTCTGGAATGTAAAGCCTTGCGGATAGGACCCTAATAGCTTCAAGAGTCAATGCCCTCCGGCAATTCAGAAGATCCGAAATCCGACCACTACTCTTTCCGAGCCACTCCATGAGGTGCTTACGTGTAACGCCGTGCGCTTCCATCTGAATTTTGATCGCCTCGATAGGGTGCGGCATGCCAATCGGGAAGTGTTTCTGCTCGTAGGCGTCCACAAGGGTAGCAAGGATATCCAGTTCGTCGTCTTCAGGAGAGCCAGGTTCGGCTTGGAAGATTTCGTCGATTCTCTTGCAAGCCAATTCGTAATCTTTTTTGGTTCTTATGGGTTTGATATTCACGTCGGATTCTCCTGAAACGCCTGATACTATATGGGGTGAGCATCTTGCTCACCCCATCCAGAAAACCAGGTTGTTTGATTAGCCCCTTTCGGGGCTGCTCTCAGTAGAGCTTGATTGTGGCGACTTTCTTCACGATCTTGTCATATTCTTGGTGAGTACCAAGGAAGCGAATGAAGACGATTTGTCTTCTGTAGTTGATCTCAAAGATCATGCGGTAATCGTCGTTTTTGATTCTGAGTTTGAACCTGTTGTTGGGGAGAAGCTCAACCTTCCCCGCAAAAACTCCTCGCACGTCGGCTGGGGTTTGCCACGCCCCTTCTCTTGTTTGGTGGATCCAGAGTTCAAGATCCGCCTTGGCTTGAGGGTGTTTCTTGAAAAACGCCCTGATTACGGAAAGTTTGATGACTCTCAAGCGACCTGACACCTCCTGGTAAAATCGCGCACCTATAGCGGTGTGCATCATAAATTCGGTGTCAGGTAATAAGCCGTCGTCAGGTCATCTCTCTCCTCACAGTTCAGGACGTTTCCGCCGGGTGCCTCCAGATACCTGTGGCACTCCTTAAAAATACCACCTCCCAAATAGGGAGTCAAGCATTTCGACAAAAAGTTCCAAAAAAAAATTGACCGCATCAAATAGGCGTTTTTAGAACTGAAACGGGCTACCATATTATGTTTACCTTATATAATTGCTGAGAAAGGGACGAGAAAGATCAAATGGATCATGCGCTGAGACCCGATTTACATGATACGTTCCGGTATATTAAACTCCCTGCATTCCAAAGGCGAATTATCACTGTCCATCCTGTTGATAACATCTAGATATGATCCTCGCGATTTCAAGTATGTCAGAATTACACTCGCGACAGGTCGCGATACACCCCGATCCCTAAGTTCACCCTCAATATCGTAGAACCCCGTTAGTTCCTGAGGATTGTCCACATAGCGGTTGAGAATTTCGCACACGGCGTTGAATTGATTCTCAGAAACGTCGTACTGATTTTCAGCATGATCAAATGGAATTTGTTGGTTGATAACGCTCTCAATACCAGCCATCAAGCCATAGAGGACATGATCCGGCTCTCGTTGCATACCCAGATGTTTTTCAATTTTCAGTACTTCTCCGAGAATTTTTCCGAGAAAAACTTTGAGTTCCGCGTCCATTGTTCCCTCCCTCCAAATCTGCGGATAAAATTCTTAGCCTTTCTTCTTACGTCACTCGATATGGATCTTGCTATGGGCTATCCTTTATGTAGTATACCGGGAGACTTGAATAATCACTAATCCAGAATGACTGACTAAACCTTATAACAGACGGACGCGAAGGTCACCTATTTTTGATCAAGTATCTTCGGTAAATATATTAGCAAGAAAACGAGAATGACCGCTGCGGCTCCGATGACGGATAGTGAGTTTCTGATACCGCAGAGACCTAAAATTGTGTATACGCCCGTTCCTATAATTCCTAAAATCAAAGCGAGCGTCCATGACGCCAGCGCATGTCGCCACGTAAGTTTCATTAGTATATTAATCCGCCGAAACTTTATATTCTAGCGGATGTTATCCCTTTTTTTGTTCGGAATCGCGTAATCTTCGTATTGACTCCAAAAGATCGCTTAATGACTCAACAAATTCCTTTAATGACTTCAACAGTTCCCTCAATGACCGCGAAACTTGTTTGATGTCTTCTATGAAAATTCCTAAAATCCAGGTCACAAGCGAAGTAAAGAAAATGATACAGAAAAAGACCCTTAGTACGGAAGGATTAACAAAATGGGCAAACTCACTCAGCAGCTCGTACGCTATTATCTCCGCTACCACCAAGACAAAAAAGGTTAGATGAAATTCAACACTCTTGATCGGATTCGCTCCGAAGTCGTCCATCGTCTCCTGTCCGCGTTGCTCTTTTTCTCGCAAGGAATTGTTGGTGGACGCGTTCAGAGTCTTCTCTAACTTGCTCGATTCCCTTCTGTTGTACCTTTTGTCTTTACGGGCTCGTTGCATAGGCACCCCCCCGTAAGGACGAAGGCGTGAATACATCTACCACCAGGTCCTTCGATTGCATTTTTGCCTCCTGCGGTCGCCGCAGCAGCATGGGGTATGGCGCGGAATTCCGCACTCAGTAAATGAAGCCTCTTCATCGCTTCCTTCCTTCCGCGAATCCTTTCCGGGGGTCCGGAGATTCGCTAATCTGGATTTGTCGGATACAGATTTAACGAAGAGTCCGCCGGGACCCCGCTCTAAATACAGGCTGACCTGAATAAGGCTCTAACCGTGTTTAATTTCCGCCGTGTGAATAACAGGTTAGTTTATAGTTAGCTGCAAAGTCGTGAGATTAACGTATGTAGCTTTTTTGTTGAAAAAACGAACTCTTGTTAAATCTACATCCGGTCAAAGGGTTAATAAAACATCGGTCAATTTTGGAAATAAGATAATGATTGGCCCAAAAGTCTTTCGCTCCATTGATTTCCCATGTGTCGAAGAGCTTTAGAAGATGATCAAAATGGGCGGCGTCAGCTTGAGTTTAGTCCTTACCGTGAACTAGCGGAAGCCTAACAGAAGTCTAGTACAAGTGACCAAGAGTCCTCGACACGACGTCGACTGTTCCAAAGGTATCAGTGAATTTGGCCACTTTGATAGGTTGCCTGTCATTGATCCTGTAGCGTCTCAGGAGTTCTTGTCCGAGGGGACGTTGTGCAAAACCCACTTTCCGGGTAACTTCTCAAAAAGGCCGGGTAACACTGGTGGCAAGGGGATGGATTGAGCTTTGCGTGGCTTTTTGCTGACGGATTTTGGGGCAGTGGTGAACGGATTACTCCTTGAAGGCATATGGGGGACAC
>JBKQRG010000390.1:0-4723 GCA_052144015.1 Desulfomonilaceae bacterium | reverse complement strand
TGATTCGATCTGCGAAGGCGCAGCTTCAACGATTAGTCGCCGGGCCGTCATGCCACGATGAATTGGTCTGCCCTTCCCGTGCCGCGCATAAGTGAATGCTTACGATCAGCATACTTTTCAGCGTGACAATAATTCAGAATATGCTAATTCAAAAGACCCATCGGCAAACTGTGGCGAGTGCCTTTGGTTCTCTCTATCCTTAGGTGAAGTTAGTATGGCCATGAGTGTAAGTGATCGGATTTTCCAGATATTGGGAACATCTTTCGGGCTAGCCTACTTACCAATAGCTCCAGGAACCTGGGGGTCTCTTCCCGGTGTTGCAATATTCCTTCTGATTTCATTAATTTCGCCTGAGGCCAATCATAGTTTTTGGATTGCCGCTGCATTGATTCTAGTTTGCGTTCTTTGTTTAAGTCTGAGCCCGTGGGCGGAACGCTACTGGGGAGTAAAGGATCCTCGCCGATTCGTTCTCGATGAAGTAGCGGGATTTCTTGTGACTGTTCTGTTGTTTCGTACCCCTGATCCGTTTCTGACTGCGATCTGGGCATTTTTTTTCTCGAGAATTATGGATATCTTAAAGCTTCAGCCTGCTCGCTACTTGGAGCGCCTGCCGAGCGGATGGGGGATACTGCTCGATGATGTGGTCGCTTCATTGTACGCGGCAGCGCTACTTCACATTCTGGCCAGAATACTTCCCGTTAATTGGTTTGGCGGTTGGCCTGTCAATATTCTCACCTTCTAATTTCATATCGCTTCCGATAAGCCCGACGTCTTCTTGGGACGGTTCAGTTGCCGTAACCGATTTGTTAAGGAATCCTAATTGTCCTTGCAATGTTCTAACAATTTGCGATATGCTTAAAAAACACACATTCCAAGACGCAACGGCGCTGTAGTTACTAAACCGGTAAATTCAGGAGGTAATGGATTTGAGCGGCTGTACAGGCCTGCCAGTGTCCAGCCATATGGGATCATCCCACCCGTCTTCTCTATCAGCTCCAGAATTATTGTTGTGAGGATTGCTTGACGACATACTCCCGCCCTGTACAGTGGCTGCGAATTCTCTTGTTTTTATTTTTTACTGCGCTGCTGTTTGCCTGGTCTTTTGAATGGGACCGTTATCAAATCATTGTAGGTCCCAAATTTCAAACATTATCAGCCCTTGACATTTTTTTGGTCTTTTGGCTTCTCCTGGCACAAAGTCTAGTTTGGTTCTTACCGTTACTCCTGTTTTTGGGTTTTTTTGTATTTTTCCGCTTCAAACGAACAGCTGCTGTAATTTTGAATTTGTTCTGGATTGGTCTCTTCTACTATATGGCAGCCGATCTTGCTTCAGTCGGGTTTGCCGGCTTTCACGCGACGGATTATCTCCCTCACATAAAGGACATCCTTGCATCACCCGAACAGAAAATTTGGCAATGGGCAGGAGGGGGCTTAAGCACGGAAGCGATATTGCTTCTGACTATTTTTGTAATTGCAGGCCCCATCTGCTTTTATTGTGTTTCATGCCTTACGGCACGTCTTGCAAACCGACTGAAATGGTTGAATTCGACCCGTGCGCTCACTACGCTGACTCTGGGCATGATTCTTGTCATCTTCGGGGTCATTCCTTCACTCGTGCTGTTCAAGGATCGCAGTGTACTGGAAAGAGTCTATTTGACTATGGCGCTTCCATTCCCAGTTAAACAACAACTTCAACGTTTATCGGATTATTCGGCGATTCAGATTGAAACCACCCATACCGCATCGGTAGCTGCCACATTCTCTGTGATTGGCCGCAGGCCTCCTCTAAAATTCGCGCAGCGCCCGTTGATCACGGAACATGATTTTCGACCGGCTTCAAGTAACCGGTATTCCATCGCGGATGATCGTATGAAAGCGTCAATGGGCCATCCATTGCTAAGCATTACCGGACGACTCGATGCGCCATTATTCCCAAAAATCTTGCCATCAAAGCGGCACTTTCCAATTAATTTTACTTTCGGACATTTCCAAACATCTTTGGGAATTGATTTCGAAGATCTAGGACAGCCTTTCCTGGGTGAAACCGTACTGGATCGGTTTGAAGACGAGAGCGCTATTGTACCGCGAGAGATTGAATCGACAGCCCAGGAAATGGTGCGAGCCAGTGCAGATCCCGGACCTGTGGATTCGACAGCATGCGTCAAAGGGTCGGAATTGCCCAATATCATAATGGTGATTTTCGAGAGCTTTCGCCCTTCTGCCTTAAGCCCTGGGATGATGAAACGTCTTGATAATTGGGCCGACAAGGGTCTGCGCCTCGAACGCCATTATTCAGGTTCGAATTGTTCCCATCTGGGCCTGTTTTCCCTACTATATGGTCGGGCACCGTTGAGATTTCATGAGACTCTGGATCGTGCGATCCCTGCGCAAATGCTCGAATCCTTGAGGCAGTCAGGCTATGAAATCACATTATTGTCATCCGGCGAGATAAAAGGCTTTAGGCGGATGGCGGATTTCATGAATGAAAAATACTGCGATCACGTAATAGAGGATGGAGAATTCACTCTCGGCAGCATGAATGATTGGCCTGATTCTGACCGTCGTAAACTGGCCCATGCACAGAACATTGTTAACAGCGCTCAAGTTAGACCTCAATGCGTGTTCTTTTATCTTCTGTCATCCCATTACAGGTATCCGTGTCCGTCCGAGTTCGAAATATTGAAGGAGTCGACAGGCTTCCTGCATTTTCTGAATCCGCGGGAACAGATCCGAAACCATCTGAATCGTTATGCCAACTCGCTGCTGTTCCTTGAACATGAACTCATGAACCTGATTGAGTCGATTGACCCGAATCGCAACATAGTGATCGTAACAGGCGATCATGGAGAATCCATGGGTGAAGACGGCGTGTTCACGCACGCCAGCCGGATGTCTGAAGTCCAGATGCGGACTCCGTTTGTCATGGTTGGTCCAGGTGTGAAGCCGAAAAAAATTTCCACTGCGACAGTCCATACTGACGTGTTACCGACTTTG
The DNA here is from genome assembly GCA_052144015.1 of Desulfomonilaceae bacterium. Classification (GTDB taxonomy): domain Bacteria; phylum Desulfobacterota; class Desulfomonilia; order Desulfomonilales; family Desulfomonilaceae; genus DATJPW01. The sequence goes on along the minus strand of JBKQRG010000390.1, from coordinate 1,729 downwards.
CTCCATGTGCTAGCCAATAAAAATGTGCCCATCAAATATTGCCAGGGACGGGATTTGTTATCTGATTCGCCACCCGCGGATGAAGTTACCGTCGTTCCTGCCAATGGACCGGATTGGGATGGATTTATAATCATCAGGGGTGATGAACGTATGGCTTTCCGGCTCACAAATTCCAAAGCTACCCCGTCCGTGGAATTTGCCGGCATGGTGGACGAAGTCGGTCAATTCGAACTCAGAGTTCGCCGAATGGGCAACGCGCGGTATGTACTTGGGAGCCGCCACTAAGTCAGGGAGTGTTCAAGGGGTTCGTCGGAACCTTTTCTCTGCAAAAAGCAATTCGCCGAAGCTCTGCCCGGAAAACTGAAAATATATTGTTGTGGGGGTCTGGGATGCTGATTTGCGGACCAAGCATTATGTCGCGGTCTTCATACGTACGCACAATCCTGGACAGAAGCTGAGTTTCTGAGCGAAACGCCACAACGATGCACATATATTTTACATGACACGTAACCCCTCAGTCAGGAGGGGCGTGGATTTGTCATTGTCCCGCGTTGCGCAGGAAAGCAATCCCGGGTTTTGCCAGCGGCGCATGAGAACTGAGATTGCTTCGCTCCAATGACATGCTTTGGCCGGCTGTGATTGAAGGGTCACTCTGACAGAATTTTCTTCATTGCTGAATTGGAGCGCAAATCATATATTCAGCATAGAATTTGAGAACAATCCTCTGAGCTTGTGATTCTCGGGACCTTTTCATGAAGATCCTCGTAATCGGCAATCCTATCGCGGGCACCGGCCAGGCTGAACGGCGGATAAACGTGTTTGCCCGCGCTTTGGAACAGCACGGTCATGACGTGCAGGTTTTTATGAGCGAGCGAGCAGGTGAGGCGTTGGAGCGGGCAGGTGCCATTGATGGCGATATTAACCGACTTGTGGTGGCTGGAGGGGACGGCACAGTAAATGAAGTCATCAATGGGCTTATTGATCCATCACGTATACCGATTCTCCACCTGCCTACGGGGACGGCCAATCAGTTGGCGAGAAGCCTGGATTTACCGTTCGATCCTCATAAATTGGCTAAGATTCTGGAGCACGGCTCAATTCGTCGAATCGATATGGGGCTCGTTGAGAATCATCGGTTCTTGCTTCTGGTCAGCTCGGGTTTTGACGCGCGTGTTGCCAGAGAAGTCAAAAAGAGCCGAAACGACACTTTAGGCTATGCCGGTTACCTGGTGCCCATTTTGCGAGCCTTTGCGAGTCATCAGGCTCACCAATTGCATGTAATTATTGACAACGAACAAAGAATAGCCGGCTGCAATGTCATGGTTCTGAAGGTTCGTGAGTACGGAGGAGTTTTTGTTTTTGCCCAAGAGGCTCGGCTCGATTCCGGATATTTTGAGGTTTGTGTCTTTCAACAGGGCTCGATACCTTGGATGTCTCTTTACGCTTTTGCGGGTCTTGTTGGAAAGGCAGACGAATTACCTGGTGTGATCCGGGTTAGGGCTCGAATGGTTCGAATCGAATCAGAAGACCCCATGCCTGTGGAAATTGACGGCGATCACTTTGGAATGACGCCCGTTGACATCCAAATACAACCATCGGTCGTGCCCGTAATTGTGCCGAACTCCGCGCCACAATAGAACATTCAGTTTTGTGGAAAAGCTAAACCAACTTCATGATCCGTGCCCAATTGGGCCACACCGTATCAATTTCCGCCTTCCCTTCGGATATT
>JBKQRG010000389.1:0-7965 GCA_052144015.1 Desulfomonilaceae bacterium | reverse complement strand
ACCCAATTCCCTCGAAGCCCCACCTCTCGAAGAAGGGGAACTCCGCCCTGAAGCGTCCCTCAAACCCATGTTCCACTCCAACTCACTCACCACGGCCACCAAGAAACCACTCGCTCTTCATTGCTGCTCCACATTTGCTCGCCTTGACAATTTGTGCCCAACTTGCTAATCAGCAAGAATCGGTCCCATCGTCTAGAGGCCTAGGACACCGCCCTCTCACGGCGGAGACAGGGGTTCGAAACCCCTTGGGACTGCCAATAATATTAGGAGGTTACAGTGATCTGCGGATCACTTTTTTTGTCGATGGGGGCCATATGGGGGCCATTTGTTGAAAGAAGGTTCACCACGGCATGGAGATCTTGGTTGATGTTGTGGATGTACTTCTGACGTGGAACAGGTGTTTTCTTATATGTCTCAATCCCGATTCATTCGACTTTTTCAGTAACGTGACGACGGTTTTGCCTCCGTCGGGGCATTTGGGAGACAGGCGGAGGCCTTTTCGGGGTTCAGGTAACTATGCTTCGAACAGTCACCCGGCACAACACCCCCGAAAGGGTAAGACCGCCGCATAATTCCTGACACAGGAAATCCACAGCCGGATTGTTTCGGGCAATTTGGATCGACGAGGTTAATATTCTGATGACCACTCCGAAACGGAAAATTAAAGCCAAACCTTTTGTAAAAGACCTTCGCGATGGAATGGGCGATGGGAATCTTATGGAAAAGTATTTCCTGTCGCCAGATCAGCTTCAGAAAGTGTTTCGCAAGTTGGTTGATGTGGGAGCGATAGACGAAATGGAACTCTTCATGAGGACCTCTCTGTCCGACAGCACTATAAGCAAGGCTTTCGTGGAGACTCAATGCGCTGTTCAGGAACTCGACAACTTAAAAGAAACCACACCACAACGAGACCGCGAGACCCCCTCTGAGATCGAAATTACGGAAAAGGTGAATAATTCAGGCAAGGTCTTTGGCGGCGTCTTTTCTAAACTTGCAGGCACAGGATCATGAATGTGGTCCATCTCACTAGTTACTTGCAGACGAGTATAGGCCAAAACGCCATGGGGCAACCTCGCCTGATTAGCTTCTACATGAGCCTTCCCGTCGAGTGTCTCGCCCCAAGTATTGCTTCTTATATACACATATGTCTTGCCTCTCTTGGGTTTTATGGGTAACCGCAATCGACTTTTTCGCTTGGAGGAACGAGCCCCACGACCAGTCAGTGATCGCAAAAACAAACTTAAGAGGCGTCACCCGAACCAGAATTCTGATTCAGAGGTCACTCGTGAAAATGCGCTTTGTTATTCTAGTGTTGGCCCTACTGTCCCTCGTCTCAATGTCGGCGGGAGGGTACCTGTACTATGAAGCCGCCAGGCAATCGGCTCTGAAAGAGGCCGAGGGAGAATCCATTACCAGGACTAGATTGCTCCAGCAGCGGATTCAGGAGCTTATCACTTTTCATCATAAGGACTTACACGCCCTCTCTCGCTTTGAAGAGTTTCGTGACATTTTTCTGAACCCCAATGAAAAATCTCTGGCAGAGGCGAACCGAGTCCTCGACCATTTCGCCGAGGGCCTGAATTTTGATGTTTGCTTCTTGCTCGACGGTACGGGAACTGCCATAGCATCCAGCAACCGGAACACTCCCCAAAGCTTCGTGGGACATGATTACTCCTTTCGTCCTTATTTCACGAGTGCCATCAAAGGGAAACCTGACACCCACATGGCTCTTGGGTTGGTAACTCACCGCGTCGGGCTTTTTCTCAGCCACCCTGTCTATGCCCCGGGCGTAATTGAACCCGTAGGAGTCGTTGCAGCCAAGGTGTCGTTGGACAGTTTGGAACATATTCTGAGGCTTTTCGACGGAACCATCGTTCTTCTTGTCCACGATACTGGCATAATAACCTTTTCCCTCGGAAGAGACTGGGTACTTCACTCGTTGTGGAAGATTCCGAGCCGAGACCTATCGGCCATTGTTCGCACTAAACAATTCGGTACAGGACCCTGGCCCTGGACGGGATTGGAAGAGACAGGAACTAACCGCGTCATTGACGGGTCTGGGGAACCCTACGTGCTGAATAAGCGTGATCTTGAAAACTGCCACGGTTGGAGCATCGTCTGCCTACAGAGGGTCAACACCTTGTTTCCAAAGATCGTTGATCCGTTGGCAGGGCAATCCGGCTACACCGCTTTGGCCCTGTTTGTGCTTCTAGGGGGGACAGTCACATTTTTTTTCTTCGTGGCTGAACGCGACCTGCGAGCACGAAAAAGTGCTGAACAAGGGCTCCAGGAAAGTGAAGCGAAATATCGGGTCTTGTTCGAGAGCGGCACAGAAGGATTCTTACTGCTGGATAACGTCTTTGAGGAATGCAACGAACAAGTTTGCCGAATTTGGAGATGCTCCGAAGACGACATTCTCGGCCACGAACCAGCGGAATTCTGGCCTGATATTCAGCCGGATGGAAGAAATTCGGTAAAGGCTTTCCAGATATACTCTGGTGCCGCCACAGAAGGTTCGCCCCAGCGGTTTTATTGGAAGACTCGTCGTAAAGATGGTGTGCTCATAGATACGGAGATTTCTCTCAAGGCACTGCTCCTTGCGCAGCGACAAATCCTGTTGGCGACTGTAACGGATATCACCGAACGCAAGATGGCAGAAGAAGAAAAAAAGCTTCTGCGGGAGCAGCTTTTCCAAGCCCAGAAGATGGAGGCCGTCGGCACCCTGGCAGGAGGCATCGCCCACGACTTCAACAACTTGCTTCAGGCGATTTCGGGTTACACTGAACTTCTCCTCATGAAAAAGGAGCCGGGAGACCCTGATCGAAAGAAACTAGAAATCATTCAGCAGGCAGCGCGAGACGGAGCGGATCTTGTCTCACGAATACTCGCGTTTAGCAAGAAGTCAGAGTCCAAGGTTCGCCCAATAGACTTGAACCAAGAGTTACTTAGAATTGAGAGACTTCTACGCCGAACACTTCCCCTGATGATTAAGATAGATTTGGTGTTGTCAGATGATCTCAAGATAATTAACGCCGATCCGGCGCAAGTCGAGCAGTTAATACTCAACCTTGGAGTCAACGCTCAGCATGCCATGCCTGACGGGGGCCAACTCCTAATCGAGACAAGCAACGTATCGATTAGCGATGAGTACCTCCGGACCCACTTGGGCGCTAGGCCGGGTAAATACGTTCTCCTGAGCGTCTCAGATACCGGACTGGGCATGGCTTCTGAGGTGCTGGAGCGCATATTCGAGCCATTTTTCACCACGAAGACCCACGCAGGGGGTACCGGCCTTGGTTTGTCCATGGTTCTCGGCATTGTGACCCAGCATGGGGGGTATATCAGATGCTACAGCGAACCCGGCAGGGGGACATCTTTCAAGATCTATTTACCAGTGTCTACGACTGAAGGACTGTGGGAGTTGGCTGAGACGAGGGAGATGCCTGCATTCGGCACCGAAACCATTCTCGTCGTAGATGACGATGATCGTGTTAGGGATATGGCACAGCAGATGATCAAAACGGGTGGATACCAAGTGCTCACAGCCCGTAGCGGAGAAGAGGCGTTGGAGATTTACGCCGGTCACAGAGAGGAGATCGCACTGGTCATCCTTGATCTCATCATGCCCGGCATGGGAGGCAAGCGGTGCCTTGAAGATCTGTTGCGAATCGATCCTGATTCGAGAGTTATCATTGCTAGTGGTTTGTCATCCAACGGTCTGGCGCTCGATGAAAAGGGAACCGGAGCGAGAGGATTCATAATGAAACCCTATGACGCGAAAGACATTCTCCGAGCCATCCGAAAGGTCTTGGACACGGGTCACATGTAGCCGCAGTCCACCAAGAGATTGAATTTGACGCGACTGCCTCGCACCCGTTTTTTCATTTGAAGACGGCCACCCTGTACTTTGCCTGGTTCTGGTATAGAAAAAGCCCTCCCAGCACTCAAAGAGAAACCGTAAGATGATCAGCCGTTCTTGCTTGATAAGCGGAACACTTCCAAACAGAGCGGCAGAAATGTGGAGCGGGAGACACACATGCACAAATATAGACCTGGATCAGCTTTTGGGGGCAGGTCAATCATACGCAACCACGACGAACAACAGAATGTCGAGGACGACCACGATAAAACCACAGTCGGCGTGTAATGCAACATCCGTGTCAGGCCAATTCCTCAATCACAGCGTCGTCCCGAATATCTATGCAGCCTATCACGCTCTGGGCAGCCGGGCATCGTACGAGGTAAGTTTCGAGAGCTTCTTTCGCACCATCCACCTTGCCTTTTGGCACCTTCAGATGGTACTTGACTCGAATATTCGTGATCTTTAGGACGCTGTTCACGTTCTCGATGTCGCCTTCTGCTTCTACCCAATAGTTTTCCTGCGGCGTGTCAATTTGCTTTTCGGCCAGGACCCTGGCCAGAGTACCCGTCATTCAGGCGGCTATGGCCGTCACCATGTGATCAAGGGTAGCAGGGTGTTCTTCACGGGGTTCGATCCCATAGAATTTTTTAATTCCGCCGTGGACTCCGTAGCGTACTTCGCCGGGGAATCCTTCAATAATAGCCTTTCTCGTAGGACCTTCTTCCCTGACGATTCTGCTTCTGCACGTGTGAACAATAGTCCCCATGTTTACCTCCCTCTGGCATTCAACCCTCGGGTGGGCTGTCCCCCGATTATGTACCACTTCTCAAGCTTGAGGTATAGTACGTTTTCTTATTGGGAGAAGACCTCCATGTTTGGCCCATGTCATACACTATACTAACTTAGAACCTGGACCAGTTTTGGGGGGGCAGGTCAACATTCTTTGAGTAAAGTAAGAGGGTTTTCATGTTTATGAGAGCCATTTACCGGACCTCTCCTTGATTGCACGAATTATGGCAGTGGTACAGTCCAGCCGGACTAGTCGATGTTCGTCCGAAGAGAAATCGGAAGATGCTCTTGTCGGTCTTGCGCCAAAGGGAAGCTCATTGCTACACGGCCTGGTCCTTTTCCAGAGCAGGACTACGGTGAAAATTGTGCTTGACCAGAGAGAAAGCGGTGAGGTACGCTCACAAACCTTACAAAATAGGCTTTTTCAGCAACGTGACTACGGTTTCGGTTTCCTCGGGCCTTGTGGCAGGAGGTACGGGGCCTTTGCAGGGCCGAGAGTACCTCCTTTGATTGGCCGGCGGCCCCACGGCACCCCGAATAGCGAGAGAGTATGATGCACAAATTTGTTAAGAAATTTTGGTGGAGTGATGTCGGTCTGAATGTATTGCTTGGAGTTATTTTCCTTCAAATTTTTGTCATGTATCCCTTAATCCATGCTGGCACGGGGCTTATTTTAATACACATTCTTTTCATTCTTGTACTCATCTCAGGCGTTATGGCGGTCAGCGCAACTCCTCATTGGGGACGATTGGTCCTGGTTCTGGCAATGTTCAGTATAATTTGCAGAGGGATTGGATTCTGGTATTCGGGCCCGACCATAGATACTCTGGAAACAAGCCTGGCGGTTATTTTTGCGGCAATACTCATGGCCATAATTCTTATCCAGGTTTTTCGTCAGGGCCCCGTTAATGTTCACCGAATAGCCGGATCAATAGCTGCCTATCTGCTTATTGGGATCGTCTGTGGTCAAGCGTATATGATAATCGCCCTGCAAGACCCGAGCGCTTTCACTTTTGCAACTATTCCGGTACCAACCGAGTTTCATAAGCTGCAGTCAAAGCTCTTCTACTTTAGTTTCATCACTTTGACCAGTGTTGGATACGGAGATATTATGCCGGTTAATCCGGCAAGCCAAACTGTTGCGATGGTGGAAGCATTGATAGGCCGGCTGTTCCCGGCGATTCTGCTTGCTCGGCTGGTTTCATTGGAAATCGAGAATCGGCTGAGCCGGGAACGGGATAAAGGCAACGAATGATAGCGGCCATAATTCTCACATTCAGCACCTTTTTGAGGCCAAATTGGGGTATTTTTGGTTTGGCATAACCAACTGAGATCATTAGGAAAGATCCCGATTGCGAAGTCCGTCTGCCCGTGTCTGCTGGCGTTGGTTGTCGGGGCGAGTCCGTCCTCAGCGCAACGGGTCTTGTCAATGAACGCGTCCTGGTCGCCTTTGATCCCCCCTTCCCTGAATCGGGAACCCTTGTCTGGGACAAGCTTATCCGGGCACCAGATGACCTAATATTAGCAGAATCAAGTGGTTGGCGCAATCCCGAAAATAGCCCAAATCCGACTTCGTGGGGGTGTTGAACGCAAGATAATTGCAAGTATTCGCCATCGTTTAGTGCACCGGACCGCATGATTCCGGATGATTCGGTTTATGCCCGCCGAATATTTCCGAGGTTCTAAAGGTCATCATTCTTGATGATGTTGTGTGTCGGGGAAAAGAGTATGGGATTTTCTGCTTTCAAGATAACGTGCTTGCGGTGGTTTGAATACTTAATTCGCTGCGGCGACCTTTGATGTCCTCCCAATGATCTAATTTAGGCCGATCTTACGGCCCCCAATGCGGGGTCCAGCACTAACATCAATTAAGTACAATTAGGCTTGCCAGACGAAATTTCAATCGAGTTCCCTGATTGCCTTGCCCATCTCAACAAATGCTTCTCGCACTTGACTCTTCGTTATTTTGAGGCGATTTGACAGTCCTAACGGCGAGATGAGACCAGCATTAATTATTTGCCGAAAAGCGCTCTGAAGGTGCCGTGGAAGAAGGTTGTACTTGACCATCAGTGCTTCATCGTCCATCCCGGACCATATGTCGACAAGGAATTGTTTGGCCTTGATCTCTATTTTGTTCTTGGGTTTTTGCGCATCCTCTTCAGCAATAATGTCCAGCGCGGTAGCCTTGTACAGATAAAATTTGTTGCTAGGGATGTCGTACTTCCCTTGTAATGCCGCATCACTCAGACCAAACCTGACATCCCGTACGAATTCGCTGGCTGTAGTATCTGATTGTCTGCTTTTCATTTTTCAATGCCGGAGAACCCTACACCTTGATCTGCTGGGCAAAACACTATGTTCCAGGTTACTCCCTCAACAGTCCGAAATATTAGGTATTTTATCACACCCTCGGCCAATAAGGCAAGCCAAATTGGAATAGCGGTAAAGCATTCCGTCGAGACCGGTTCCAAAAAACGAGCAAAACGCTGACTTACTCTTTCGCAGTGCCTCCTCAGGCTGCTTGCGTTCTTGACCTGCCCCCCAAAACTGATCCAGGCTAAAAAACGGTGCGTCCGTGTGGACAGGCATAGAAAAGCTGTTTCCGAGGTTCTAAAGGTCATGATTCTTGATGATCGTGTCCCAGAGAAAAGAATAATGGATTTTGTGCTGTCAGGATAACGTGCTTGAGGTGGTTAATTTACTTAATTCGCTGCGCTGACCCTCAATGTGAGGAGCAAAAGTTCAAATCTAGATTTTAAGCGGCCTTCACACACACATGCCGATTGACATGCCGAAATCCTTCTAATGATCAAAGACCGGCTTCAGAACTGAGTCTTGTGAGTCCTGACCATGAGCGCCAAAGTTGATCCTTCCGATAACGACACATTCCAAGGCGCACCGGGAGGATTGCGTTTGACCGGGGGCAGTAGCAAGAGGTATGCTCAGTAAGCCGATAAAACACGCTTTTTCATCGACGTCATGACGACGGTTTTCCCTCCATCGGGTCTTGGGGGGACCACAAGTGAACTTGAACTATCGTCCTTAGTCAACCCATTCAATGTAATGGAGGTTAGCCATATGGCGGACATCATTGAAGATATTAAATCTGTAAGAGTTCGTAATCGCCGTGTTCACATGGCAAATGAAAGGACATTTCTTGCATGGATCAGAACAAGCATAGGGGTGATGGCATTCGGCTTTGTTGTTGAAAAGTTTGCGCTGTTCGTAAGACAATTATCATTTTTTATTGGGAAATCAGGCTTGCCAGAAACCCATATGCCTCCTCCTCTCCATGGATATTCATCAATCTTTGG
>JBKQRG010000388.1:0-2799 GCA_052144015.1 Desulfomonilaceae bacterium | reverse complement strand
CGGCCGTTTCCGAGGTCCCGCGCAGACAACGATTTGCGGTTCGGCCGCCTCTTGATAGTCTCTTGCCGAAAGTGGGATCGGCACCGAAACGGGACCTGGCAATCACCAAGGCTCATCCGGAGCATGGTTATTCCCAAGCGGAAATTGCAGCGCATATCGGACTCCACTATTCTACCGTGAGCAGGATTCTCCAGCGAGAAAGGGAGAAAGCAAGAAGCAAGACCTGACCCCTTCGTACTTTCACAGGACTCGAAGCGACGAATCCCCCCGAGAAGAGTTGAACCGGATGTACAAAGATCCGGAAGCAGTGAAATGGTTCCGCCAAGCCAGTGAGCAAGGCGATGCTATAGCTCAAGTGATGTTGTCCCGTATGTTTTTGTTCGGGCTTGAAGTCCCCAAGGATTATGATCAAGCGCTGAAGTGGGTCAAGAAAGCCGCCGACCAAGGAGATGCATCGGCTCAAAGGAATCTGGGATCAATGTATCGGGATGGCATGGGAGTTTCCAAGGATGAGGCAGAAGCGGTGAAGTGGTATAGAAAAGCCGCCGATCAAGGAAATGCACAGGCTCAAAACAATCTGGGGCTAATGTATAAAAACGGGATGGGGGTTGACAAAGATCAGGCCGGGGCGCGGAAGTAGTTTCAAAAGGCTGCCGACCAAGGGCTTTGATCCTTTCAGACGGCGCAAGACCTTCCCAATGGCCTCATCGCACACCCACTCCTGTATCCCTTCCCTGACTTGTAGGTCAGATGGCAGCAAAACCTGGAAACGGGATCTCCTCCTACCTCGCCTGACCAATCTCGGAAATATGCTTTCAAATTCACTTGGATCATTGGGCAACGGTTCCCAGTGCACGGGATAGTGTACCTCCAGGAAGCAATCAGTGATGCCCTCCAGCTCAGTCTCACCCTGGAGCAATGCTATAGCGGGTTTACCACTACACCGAGTAAAATTGACGGTCGCGTCGATTCGGTTTTTCGTCCCTTGATGCATATTTTTGTTTTGATTTCTTAAACAACGGCCTATAATGATCCAGCTGTTTCTGTACATGGAATCGAGGGTTGGGCTGTCCGTGGGTACACTAATCAAGCTATTGATGGTGCTGTTGGGAGTGCTTCTTGGGGCATCTTGCCTCCAAGCCCAAAGCTTGCCCTGGAACATCGCCGTAGACTCTTCATTCAGAGTGGAATTCCTGTTCGGCGCGCAGGCGGTCCGCGACGCGGGGAGGGAAGGGACGACAGCAGCTGGAGCGGGGCATGACCTTTTCCAGAACGATTGGTACTTTCGACTGCCGGTTCTTACAGGGACTGTCGAGGTTTCGCCACTCACATTTCTGTCCGGCCGACTTGCCGGGTTGACAAGCGTCCTCGAACCGGTAGGAAAGGTTTATCGTTCGAGCGATGCGTTCGATTCAACCTTGCAAATGCCGACTGAACCCCTGCAACTGCTCAAAGCAAAACCTAGTTTCAGCGGCTGGGAAGCAGCGGGACTTTACCACCTTTGGAACGACGGCGGGTATCGGTTCAGCGTTACGGCAGGTTATCGGCAAGACTTCTGGCATTTGGAAGGAAAAGGCGTAGGCGCCGCAAGCGATAACTCATCGTCACGTGATGATATCTCGTCCTATGGTCCGTTTCTAGGCTTGCAAACCGCAGTGTTCTTCCCGTGGTGGAAGGCGCGGTTCGAGGTGCTTGGTTCCAGTTTGATGACGAAGAACCTCTCGGGTTCCCTTACACAACCCGGCGTCCTCACAGAATACTCTGGCCGAGCGAACAGAGGCGGCCTGTTGGAAGTGCAGATCGAAGGGACGATGCACGTGACACGCTGCCTGTTTGCCGGGCTTCATGGCCGTTACACTTTTCAGGAATCGTATGGCGAATTCATCAGGATGAACAGTAACGGGGCGGTTAATGCATTGGGTATCTACATGGACGACAACTCCATCATGGTGGGATTGGACTGTACCTTAGCTTTTTGATCGCTTGCACAGTGCCTGCCCGCGGAATATGTATTACTTGTTAAGTTAGAGGTACAGCACGTTTTCCTCCTGAGAGAGGAAAAGGATCTCCTGGTTCAGTGTGGACGATCCAGGTTATGAGTGTGACTTCAGGAGTTCGCGGTCGGTGGTATTTTGGGTGTCCAACTGGTCTGCATTGGGAGTGAAAGTTGTGAAGAGGCACCACCTGACCGGCAAAAAAGTTTCCATACTCCTTCCATACCTTTTGGAGCACCAATGGGTACTTATGGTGTTTAATTGTGTTTGATTTTTCAGAGGATTTGTCTGACAACCGCTTGAATACTAGGGTTTACACTGGATTCACACGGCAGGGGTCGGAGGTTCAAATCCTCTCCCGCCTACCAGTAATTTTAATTGGTTAGGAGTCATGTTACTGCATGACCTTTTTCTTTGTCCGACGATTTGGCGTCATTTTGGCGTCGCTTTTTTGTGAGGCCTCATCTTCAGGCCTCCTCTACCATGGCCAGCTCGGTCCAGACGTGGTCGAATGTCATAGCGCCTACAGCGTTCAGCAGAACCTCATCAGATAGACGGATGAATCGATCCTCGACTAAACGATCCGAAGAATGGCCCACTATGTCATTTCGGACCGCGGGGTCCATTCCCGAACGTTGAGAGGAGAAGAGCCAAGAGCAGATTTGATAATCATCATAGGGGTCAGGTCTTGCTTTTTGATGTGATTGATGGTAAGGAGAGCTCATGACCAGACCACTTAGAATCGAGTTTCCGGGAGCGATTTATCATCTGACCGCCCGGGGAAATGGCCGGGCTGTAATCTTCC
>JBKQRG010000387.1:0-15929 GCA_052144015.1 Desulfomonilaceae bacterium | reverse complement strand
AAACCTCGCCCGAGAATTACCCTCTCTCCGTAGTTACACTAAATCATGAAAACGTTTTATTAAATCACAAATTGACCTAGCTCGTCAAATAAAATCAGCTGATTATGGTGTCTATTTCATCTCTGGCACCCATTAAAAGGCCTTCTATAAAGGAGAAAACTTCTCCTCGGCACCTATTAAATTAGCGTAATATGGATTAAGCTGTTTCATATTCAGGATAAAAACCGCGAAAAATCTCCTCCACCCTAGCTGACATGTCCCGTGCATCCTCGGATACATCATGAGTATGTCCCAAAAGATGCAAGATACCATGGATGAGAAGATAAAGGACCATTTGATCTTCAGTGTAGCCAAGCTCGGCCGCATCATCGGCCGCTCTGTCTGCACAGATTACCACATCACCCAAAAGATTTTTCCGGGGCGGAGTCACTCCTTCAAGTTGAGAAAAAGATAAGACGTTTGTGGGGCCTTCTTTGCCTCGATATTTGAGGTTTAGTTCGGCCATTTTGATGGAATCGACCAGCGTTATGGAAATTATTGAATCGGGCTCACAACCCAAGTCTCCTAATATTTTTACCGTTTTCTTCTGCAGCTCCTCCGGATCTATTTCGATCCTTTTCTGTTTCGATTCTACGTAAAGTTCCATTGGATTTTTCCGCTGTGTAGGCGCTAGTTGGATACTGAATACGTGTATGCAAGATTCCTTGAAGAGAACGGACATAGGATCTGGTAATAGAATGAAGGTCCTTAAGAGTGAGATTGGATTGTTCCAACTGCCCTTCATTGAAGAGACCCAGGATAAGTTCCTGTACCCGTTTCTGAATCCTTGCCGGGGTGGGGTCAGTCAACGTCCTGCACGCGGCTTCCACGACATCGGCTAACATTATCAGCGCAGCTTCCTTGGTATTGGGCCTTGGGCCCGGATAGTGATACTTGTCTTCCGGAACCATGAGGCCGTTCTTTCCGGCCCTTTCGACGGCTTTGTTATAGAAAAATTTAATTAGAGTCGATCCATGATGCTGTTGGATCATGTCGACAATTGGTCTGCCAAGCCTGTTATCCCTGGCCTTTTCCACGCCGTGTTTAACATGGGATTGAAGTATCAAAGCGCTCATACTGGGTTCAAGCTTATCGTGAGGATTCGGCCCGCGAGCCTGATTTTCGATGAAGTATGAAGGTTTTGTCTTACGGCCTACTTTTCCGATATCATGATAATATGCGCCGACACGCGCCAACAGAGGATTAGCTCCGATAGATTCCGCAGCCACTTCCACAAGATTTCCCACCATAATTGAGTGGTGATACGTTCCGGGCGCCTCCAGGGCCAACTGCCGCAGGAGTGGATGATTGAGATTCGCAATCTCGAGCAGTCTCACGTCGGTAATGTATCCAAGCGGTTCCAGGAGTGGCGCCAATCCTGACACAAGAAGACCGGACAACACTCCACCCACAAAACCCAGCCCTATTTCGTAAAAATCTTGAAGCTTGGCTAATTGACCCAGGGCCATTTTGATGGCCAGGAGCGCCGCCAGATTTACCAATCCCACAGCGAGGCCCGCCCGCAACACCGAGGTGCGGTCCGTTATGTGAGTCATTCCTTGGAGCCCCGCGATACCGCCAAGCAGATAAAAGGCAAAAAGATATATGTCTCCTTCCACTGCCAAGCATGCTGCCAGCGCAGTCAGGCAGGCCATCACGAACGCAATCCTGGCACCCACCATCAGCGCTGTGAGCATGGCGCAAGTTGCCACCGGTGCAGCAAATAGAAGCGCTCGAGCGTTCATGCCAGTGCTTGGTGTGGCCAGCAATGGGGCTAAGGATGAGACGAAGCGCACAACAATAATTGTGCCCATCAGAAGTATGCACATCAAGAGCAGATCTTCTGTGGCCTGTCTAAATCTATTCAGATATTTCTCGATAAATTCCGAGCAGAGTCGAATCATAATAATCAGAAGGAGGCAAAAACCGGCGAGAATGATGTATCTGCTGTACGCAGGATTGGCCTTGTTCAGACCGGCAAGTTTCTTCAGGTGTCCTTCGTTTACGGGTTCGCCCTGTTTTATAATGGCCTCGCTTTTGGCGATTTGAAAATAGACCGGTTTAACCGAAGCCAAAGCTTCTTGTCTGAGGGCAGACGTTTTCTCGCGATTATAGGTAATATTTACATTTATAAGATCCATAGCCAGGCGGCGAATAGCGCGAGATACGCCAGGATCTCTGGCTGAGTCTTTGTCTTCTATATTAATAAAGCTCACCGCTTCGTTCAGATCGAAAATAGTGGCCAAATCTTTGAGATGTTCAAGTTTGTCTTTGGATTTGATCTTGAGAAGTATGCCCCTTTTGCCATCTCGCATAACCAGTTCACGACTCAAGGCTACGCCTCTCAATAAAGGAGGCACCACGAGAGAGCGCAAGTCCCGCTCAATCCGGGCATTGAAGCCGATCTGTTTCAGGGCGGAAAAATTTGAGGGGGACACGGGGACGGCCAAAAAATTTTCAAACCGAGTCCGCTGGGCGTTTTCATCGAGGGAGCGGAACGGTGGCTGTGGCTTCGCTGCTGCGCTGCCTTGAGCCGATGAAGCGGCGTGTGGAGGTGGATCCGATTCCTTGGACCGATGATCTAGTTCCTGCACCAGGTACTCCCTCATAAAACCAAAAGCCGAAATAATCCTGGCCTGAACATCATGCACCATTTCATCGTCAAAATCATAAACCGGCTGGACGGAATTAAGGACCTCGTCTCGGTTTTTGTTTGTCGCGGATTCGTCAATGACTTGAAACGTGATGGGAGAGATGATGGTTTCTTTCGAAGGCTCGCCGAGTGTCGGAGCATAAACCTGAAATGCCTTGGGAGCGAGCATAAAAGCAGCCAATAACGCCGTGACTGTGATCAACCCCCAACGCTGCCATTTGGGTTCCGCAAGCGGATGGGTCCAACCGGGCAGGAATTTAGTTAACTTCTTCTTGCCGTGGATCATCCAGAGTCGGATCCTATCTGTACTCTTCGTCTCGGAGGACTTGTTATTATTGTTGGTGGCCGGCATGTGTACTTATTTTCTCCTGCGAATCTCGCCGCCGGCCCGACTTGTTCTCATATGCTTTTATTATTTCTTGCACAAGAGGATGGCGCACAACGTCTTGATCCGTGAACATGACAAAAGCTATACCTTCTATATCGCCTAGTAGGTCTCTGGCCTCTACCAGACCGGAGCGGCTATTTTCGGGAAGATCGATCTGGGTGATATCTCCCGTGATGACCGCCTTTGACGAATATCCTAACCGAGTGAGAAACATCTTCATCTGCTCGGATGTAGTATTCTGGGCCTCATCAAGAATGACAAACGAATCGTTCAAAGTTCGGCCTCTCATGAATGCCAATGGCGCGACCTCGATATCCCCGCGTTCTATCATCCGGGAGGCTTTTTCAAAATCAATCATATCATGAAGCGCATCGTACAAAGGCCTTAGATACGGATTCACCTTTTCATAAAGATCCCCCGGAAGAAACCCCAAGCGTTCCCCAGCCTCCACAGCGGGGCGTGCGAGAATAATTCTCCTGGATTCTTTCTTGGCGAAAGAAGCCATTGCCATCGCCATAGCAAGATACGTCTTGCCGGTTCCCGCGGGACCAATGCCAAAAACCATATCATAAGTTTGGATGGCCTGAATGTATGATTTCTGATTGGGAGTCTTCGGTGTGATAGGCCGCTTGCCAGGAGAAGTGAAAACAGTCTCGCGTAGAATATCCTTGAGCTTGGCCTCAGGATTGCTCAACAACAGGCGGACACCTTGATCCAAGTCTACGGGGTATATCGGATAACCGTCTCTGGCTAGAGGATATAATTGTTTTAGGAGTTTTTCTGCGATTTCACTGCCGGGAGACTCCCCATAGATGCTGACCGTGTTACCTTTTATTGATATATTTACGCCGAGAGACTTCTCAATATGCTTGATATTTTTGCTCAATTCTCCGACAAGCGCCTGAAAAGCTCCAATATTGTCAAAGCTGACTCGGTGTGCTGATTTCGCCCCTTGCTCCGCTAAGTTTGTGTTCAAGAAGGTTTCGGTTACCTCCAATTCTCTGTGCCTGCTTTAGCTGCTTTCTCTCATAGCAAATCGTGATCCCGTCACACGAGCGATCACTATACTCGGCAGAAAAAACATGTTTGGAGTCGATAATACCACCTTTTCTCGTAAATAATCAACTTCTCGCTTATTGTAGATCGCGATCTCAAGATATA
The DNA here is from genome assembly GCA_052144015.1 of Desulfomonilaceae bacterium. Lineage (GTDB taxonomy): Bacteria > Desulfobacterota > Desulfomonilia > Desulfomonilales > Desulfomonilaceae > DATJPW01. The sequence goes on along the minus strand of JBKQRG010000387.1, from coordinate 11,688 downwards.
CATTGAATTAATTTTGGAAAGGGCGAACAACAATGAAAGGTCCGGAAAACTCAGCTGACCCGACAAAGTCCTTCAGCAAATTATTGAATTTGATAAAGACACTGCGATCTGAAAACGGATGCCCCTGGGACAAAAAACAGACTCCCAAGAGTATGCATCCATATATCCTGGAAGAATATCATGAACTCGTTCAAGCAATTAACGATGGTTCAAAGGATGAGATTGTCGATGAATTCGGCGATCTGATCTTTCTGGCCATCTTTGTCGCGCATATGTTTGAAGAATCGGGAGTGACTACATTGACTGAGATATTAGAGGGTGTGATTACGAAAATGGTGCGACGCCACCCTCATGTTTTCGGAGAGGTCATTGTCAATGACGCTCAAGAGGTAATAGATAATTGGGCGAAAATAAAGGCATCGGAAGAGAACATTCAGCGACGAGAATCAATCCTCGATGGTATTCCACGATCGCTTCCCGCGCTTAATCGCGCCCAAAAACTCACCCGGAGAGCCGCCAAAGTGGGTTTCGACTGGACCAGGCCGGATGAGGTTTTGCCCAAGGTAGAAGAGGAACTGAACGAGTTCAGGCAGGCAGTGTTGTCAGGAGCAAAGGGTCCTACGCGTGAAGAATTGGGCGACCTGCTCTTTGTCATAGTTAATGCCGCCCGTCACCTGGAAATTAATAGCGAAGCTGCATTGAACGAAACTTCAGACAAATTTGAAAAACGTTTCCGGTACATAGAATCCAAACTCCGCGAAAAGGGAATGGCGCCCGCAGAAGCTACGCTCGAAGAAATGGACGAACTATGGGACGAGGCAAAGAGGCTGGAAAAGAGCAGATAACTACCGGCGAGAGAATTTTTCACCGCAGAGGGCGCCGAGATTGCAGAGAGCAGGGTCATCGAACTTTGAAATGCTTGAACTGACCAGGGCAACTGCCCCTCTCGTGGATTACGCCTGGAAGGTGGACAAGGAGCCGATGATCGCAACTCAAAGAGGAAAACCCGTCGCTGCGCTGGTGGCAGTTGAAAATGCAGATTTAGAGACGGTAGCCCTAGTCGCTCTTTTTATCTTGACGGCGGCGTATCTAAATTGGATATGGAATTCATCTTAAGTAATATGAATCCGTAAATGAACATTTGCACAACATCGAAATTCCACCGACCGCGTGCAGGGCTGGCTGATTTTCGACGTCGGCATCCCGGAACCGGAAGGGAACGTGGCAATGACGCAAGAACTGATTTCAAGACTTCGTGAGCTTAAACCTGAGATCAGAGAACGATTCAGGGCAACGGAAATCCAACTGTTCGGTTCAAACGTCCAAGGCGAACAAAAAGAAGACAGTGATATAGATCTGCTAGTTGAATTCGAAGAGGGAGCAGACCTTTTTGACTTGGTAGGGTTGGGAAATTTCCTGGAGGAACAGCTTCAGCGAAAGGTTGATGTTGTTCCAAAGCGAGCCTTACGTGAAGAATTTAGGGATTCGATTCTCAGAGAGGCCGTCCCCATTTGAGAGACCAAACACCAAAGGAGTCTCTGCTCATAGAAATGGGGGACGCGTCTTCCGACCTCTCTGCGGTGAGACACCAGCCGGTTTTTATCGGCTCAGTGATGCGATCCCCGGAATACTTATGGTGTGCTGTCCACGGTCTTTCTGAATGACCAACTCAAGACTGTCGTTTCTTATTCCCAGTGAGAGTTTCCCTTCCGCTTGTCCGCCTTGCATGCCCGTGATCTCTCTGAGGATCTCCAGACCTCTGGCAATGACGTGAGTGGGGGCTTTGGGAAGCGCATAAGTAGAGTCCGCGTGAACCGAAACTCCCTCGTCCTTATCCATTGTAAATCGTGTCGCTCGTTCTTCGATCGCGTCGAGCATTACCAGTGCCACATATTTCAGCGGGGCTTCGTCGATATCAGTTCCGGGTTCGTCTTGCCAGCCGCTCTTTTCCCACGCAAAGAGAGCTTCGCGTGCATTCGTTTCGAGTTGACAATCAATTTGCTGTTGCAGTCTCAGGTGAGGGCTCTCAACATCGGCCATGATAGACCTCCTTCAAGAAAGCGTCAAAACGCTCGTCAATGACACGTGGCGCAGGATGTGGCTGAGCAGCTACCGCATCCTGATTTACCCGTGCCTGATGTTTGAAAATCTCCGGCAGCGCTCTTAAAGCTGCAAGCGGACATTAAGCGCTGAACTTCATTCCCGCATTTTGGGCAAACTACCTCATCTTTACCGAAAACCAACTTTTCGAAATCGTTTTCACATTTACAGCAGCGGTACTCGTAAATGGGCATATAAGATGCTCCTCCTGGTATTTCTCTATAGATTGAAGATGCTCTTTCACTGAAAAAGATGCAAGGCGTGATTCCCTCTCCTATCTGTCAACCAAGCGTTAGTACACGAATCAATTCACCTAAATGGGCTGAATTCGGCGCAATCCTTTTTATCCGGAAAACGGCTTCGCAAAGTTATGCGAACAAACATTTCACTTTAAAGAAGATATTATCAATCCGAGAAAGTCTCGGCAAGTGATCCCATCCCCCCCGGTTTCTGCGGTTCTCACCCCAAATCCTCCAATGATAAGGGGGAATGATGTTGTCAAATTTAGAACTCCTGCGCGTTACTCCATGCTCAGGGCGTGCGATCAAATTTCACTGTTAGGATAAATGGAACGCCATCCGGCTTCGATAACCGAGTCCTAATGCCGGCAACCGTTAATTCATCGATTTTGTGAAGAAATCGTTAAGTCTGTACATAATTTGTTAAGGAAGCTAAAAATGTGCCATTCCCGTACGGTGCATCTATTTTCTTCTTGACCCTTCCACTCCATGCATGTAGCTTGATAGAGTGGAGGTGGGTTTTGGCCATTCCGCCGGTTTCCAATCTTGTTACCGGGACGATGAAGTCTCCGACTACGCCGGGCGATTGCAAGGATCGTGAGGCCAGGGCCTCCACGAAGCGGGAAATTGTCACGGTAACGGTTACGCGTGCGGACTATTTCGCTCTAAAAGCCATCGGCGGACCTTATCCCGATGAAATTACCAAGGCATTAAAGTACTATGTAGATTTGGTCCGGGAGACTGATTGGCGCCCACGAGACATCAGCTTCGGATGGAGCCGAGGTCCGGTGGTCCATTTCCTCACCGCGATACCTAAGAATGTCGCAGATCAAATTCGAAGCCTGCCGGGTCGCTTCGATGGCCACACGATAGAAGCTGTCCGTATGTTCTTGGGTGGCGAAGCGGACATTTTGGAAGCCGCCTCGCCAGAACCCAGTTTTACGTCAGTGAGGGGCGACTGGGTATTCGCTCAGCTTGGAGCACTTAGATTTTTTGTTTTGCGTCTGCTTGGTTAACCCCATTCGCCCGACAGCATGACGCGAGATTTCACTCGAATCCTCTCCCCATTTTCTTCAACATTCTATTGCTCGTGCTGGTTTCCACGCTTATCACATGGTCACGGTGTGCTCAAAGCAGTAGGGACGGAGAAAGATTCGGCATCACTGAAGTAATGATAATTTGTTTTAGCACCCTCGGATCAGCTCTTTTCTGCGATCTCCAAGATCTCTGCTTTGAGATCTCTTGCATTATGATTTTTCAAGTTGCCTCGCTTTTGAATTGACGCTATATTGAGAAAAAATGATCATGCTCTGCAAGACCCCGCGATTGCGGCGCTTCTGAACATTGCTCGGATGGCGGAACAGGAAGACGCAGTGGACTCAAAATCCACCGCCCGCAAGGGTGTGCGAGTTCGACTCTCGCTCCGAGCACCAGGAAATTCACAAAAGGATTTGGCACGTAGCCGAATCCTTTTTTATGTTGAACTATCAGAAAAAGAAATCTTGCAAGGCGTCAGAAAAATCCTGGACTCGATAGAAGTGCATCACAGGGAGTGGACAGGGGGTAGAAACCGCAAGTATTCCACGTTCAAAACAAGAGTCATTGCAGGTCGTCTGCCCGTCGAAGTGATTAATCAAATAAATCGGCTGAAAGGAAGCAAGACTTTTCACCTGGAAAGGGCTTTGAGGCTGTATGTACAGGTTATGGCGGCTAAGGACTAAAGAAGCCTGAAAAGCAGCCTTTTGACAGACCTGCCAAGAATTTTCTCCTATTCTGATAACCTTTCATGATATCATGCCTTCCTAATCTCTTCACAGGTGGCTTCCTGTGACCAAAAAAACCGTTAGTGCAAAAGAAATCTTGGCAGACATCAAGGCGGGAATGGACGATAGCGGTCTGATGCAGAAGTATGGGCTTTCGGATAAGGGCCTGCAAAGCATTTTCAAAAAGCTGGTAGATGCAGGGGGCTTGAGCCAGACTAAACTAGCGGAAAGACTTCCGTGGCCTGAAAAATCTGTTGAACATGTTTGGAAATGCCCGGCATGTGGTAAGCCTCAGAGCAGACGGTACGATGAATGTCCCGATTGTGGCGTCATTGTAGCCAAGGTCAGAGAAGCTCCGGCGAACGCAGAACCTGATGGAGTTCAGCGAAGCACAATTTTGGAAGAACAAAACGAACAAGAAGGCAGGTCAAGTTCATTAAAAGGATTCCTGGTGAGCGGGCAATTAGTCAATTTTATCTGCGGTGTTCTGCTCTTCATTTTTGGAGTCCACGAACTTGTTACTGAGCATGGCTCAGTCATCCTCTATTGGTTTATTCGTTATCCCTACTGGAGGACCCGACAACCAATTTTCACAGGCAAGTGGGCGATTTTCGAGGGCCTGGTATTTATTGGAGCAGGTGTCTTCTTCCTCTATCGAGCCTGGAAACAACGTACACAGCAAAGGTGAACGGAGGTGCGGATCATGTCCCGACTTTTTTCACCCGTGAAAATAGGCAGTCTGGAATTACGAAACCGTTTTGTCCGCTCCGCTACATTCGAGGGCATGGCGAAGGGAAACGGACGAGTGACTGATGATGTGATCAAACTGTACCGCAATCTTGCAAAAGGGGGAGTGGGTCTGATCATTACCGGTCACTTCAATGTTGATCAGGTGGGCAAAGCTTCTGTCAACCAGATCGGAATTCACTCGAATGAGATGATACCGGGTCTAAAAAGACTTGTGCAAGGAGTTCATGAGCATGATGGTAAGATAGTCTTCCAACTTTCACATGCAGGGCGACAGACCACCAAAAAGATCACTGGCCATTCTCCCATTGCACCATCCGCCAAAGGCCGTGATCCCATCTTCTTTGTGAAACCCATAGAAATGAGCGAGGAAAATATCCAAGAAACGATTCAGTGCTTCGCTAAAGCAGCTAGACGGGCAGTGGAGGCGGGAGCGGATGGAATTCAGCTCCACGGCGCTCACGGTTATCTGATCAATCAATTTCTCTCCCCTTTTTTTAACTCACGTAGCGATGCTTGGGCTGCGTCGGAAGAAGGCCGTTTTCGGTTCTTGGAGCAAGTATTCAGTGAAATCAAGAAAAAGATACCAGAAGAGACGCCAATTATGATCAAGCTAAACGCTCACGATCATACGCCTAGTCAAGGCGTGACACCTGAGTTGGCAGCTCATTATGCTCGCAAGCTAGCCGAAATGGGCATTGACGCTGTTGAGATCAGCAGTGGCTCGAATTTCTATTCTTTTATGGAAGTGAGTCGGGGCCAGGTTCCTGTGCAGGAACTGGTGGAGGGAATGCCCCTCTGGAAGAAGCCAATCGCAAAGATCAAATTGAGCAGGATGGTAGGAAAATACGACCTTGTAGAAGGGTATCACCTTGAAGCTGCCAAGGTCATAAAACCTGTGCTTGGAGACGTTCCTTTGTTACTTGTTGGCGGCATGCGAAGAATCGAACATATGGATGAGATCCTTGAAAAGGGTTACGCAGATCTCATCTCCATGAGTAGGCCCTTTGTCCGGGAACCTTTTCTCCTGAAGAGGATCGAAGTGGGGAAAACTGATCGTGCGTCGTGCGTGTCCTGTAACAAATGCCGTGCGGCCATTGCGAACAGAATGCCCCTTCGCTGTTATTACAAACCGGATTAGAGGGATACTCAGGGTTCATGAGGGGCCGCCACGGTTTTTGAGTCGATTAGGGAATTTGAACCCGCTCAGCCCGTGAGCGACGTTGTTGCATACAGGGCAAAGGTTTCCCCCTGGGGTTGTTGGGCAAAGTTCTAATGAGTCGAAGAAAAACGTCGAGTCCCTTCCCTGTAGCTATATCTGAGAAAATTCAAAAACGATCACTTGATTCAAAAGAAATCGCTTATAAAGCCCCTGAGAACTATTCCGGACGAATTGTCACATTACGCGCCAAAGGGTATTAAGGAGAAACCGATTTCGCGCAGAGCGCGAATGGTGAAGTTTGGACAGATGTCAGGAATGTTGGCCGATTCTTCAAGAGTCCTGGAAACCGTCATAAGAAACTTAGAAATCGAGATAGCATATAACGTCCATGTTTCCAGATTGCTTCTTTGACCGCTGCATAGTACAAAGCGGAACATATTTATTTTATTTGGAGGGGGACATGAAACCTAGACATTTTGTAGCTTTGTTTTTGGCGCTTGCTTTCTCGCTTGCGATGGTCAGTTCACTTTACGCAGCCGATAGCTGGGTAGTTATCAAGGACAAGAAAGGGGTTTGCAAGGTAATAGAGGCAAAGGAGAAGACCCCAGCAACCATTGATGGAGGGGGGCCTTTCAAGACTAAACAGGAAGCAGAAAAGGCCAAAGACAAATTGTGCCCAAAGGGAGCCGGTTCAACCCTAGAGAAAATTAAGGAAAAAGCAAAGCAGGAAGCGGGAAAAATAAAGCAAGAGGCAGGGAAACTAAAGGAAAAGGTCAAGGAATCCGTGCCGTCAGAGAAGAAGTGATTTGGCGGCCAAGGGCCTGCGGCGTGGACTTCTTTGGGTACGGATCTCTAGTATATTTAGGTGTCCATATAGGTGTCCACCGGTGTCCATATAGGTGTCTAAAAGCGGTGCCATTCATTATCAATCGGTGACAGACAAAATCAAGACAGCTCCTTGAAATGATTAACAAAGAGCTGTGTCGGTATCTGTGGGTGATAGTGGGTGAAAAACCGTTTTCTTGGACTCAAAATCCACCGCCCGCAAGGGTGTGCGAGTTCGACTCTCGCTCCGAGCACCAGGAAATCAAAAGGATTTGGCACACAGCCGAATCCTTTTGATGTTGAACTATACAAAAAAGAGTTTTTGCAATGGGTCAGAAAGATCCTGGACACAATAGAAGTGAGCCACAAAGAATGGACAGGTGGACGTATGAAGAAATATTCCTCGGTCAAAACAAAGGTCTTTGCAGGCCGTCTTCCTGTGGATCTGCTAAACGAGATTCACAGATTCAAGGGCTCGAACACGTATCACCTGGAAAGAGCTTTGAGGCTGTACGTGATGGTCATGAAGGAGAGGGCTTAAAGAAACCTGCCCAGCGGTCCTTGCCGAAAACAAACCCGAGAATTCTCTCCTAATCTGACAATCTCTCGTGATATCATACCGTCGCGATTCGCTGTCTTAACGCAATGTTAGAGTGAAGGCGGGGGCCTTTTCAGCCCATTACCTAGAGCCAACTCCCTCATCTTAATACCTCCCCAGCATTAAGCGGCTCGCGTGGCTCAACCTCCTTGCCTACCCACTGTTGTTTGGCTGCAGCAAGCACACCTCCTGCTGCAAGAACATTCACCCTGTCGCCCTGTTGAACGAGCTGTTCAAAATATTTGGTATAAAAGTGATCTGAACCTAACATGGCATTAAGACATTTAAATGCTTGCAGCCTCCAATGCTGAAATACAAGTGGGTCAAAATCGGATTCAACCACCCTCCAGCCAGCTTTGATCAATTCATCAATTTGGTGTTCAATTTTCATGTCTAACTCCTGCTGAATGTGCGAGGGAGCGTCCCTCGGCTCTCCCCAAGACCCCCTTGATACCTCCGGAGACGCCGTCGGCATAACAAACAATCTGCTGCGCTGAAATCCGTTTCTAAGCCTTTTTTCTTTTTCGCTTTGATGAAGAGTTCGGTTGCTTTTTTGCAAGTCATTCCTCTCTCTCCTGGTTTTCCAAAATGCTTTGTTCGTGAGCACTCGCAGGAAAACATACAAACAATATGCCAAAGATGATCTGATCGTTGATTGTCAGGCTAAAAAGCTGGAATTATGACAAAACTCTGAGAATATCAGCGGGAGGCTCTTTGCAGTGTGCGAGTAAAAGCTACGAACAAGTACATATTGCCTAATCTACCTACATTCACGTATGTTATCGATATTGGAGTGACTCTTTTGAATGATTTCCTGAAATTGCCAGACGCGCATTGTGATGTCCTAAGAGAGACAAAATTAGATCACGTTAATGTCCGAAAACGCCCATCGTCAGTCTGAACTATCCGAAAAAGAGATTTTGCAGAGGGTCAGAAAGATCCTGGACACAATAGAAGTGCATCACAGGGAATGGACGGGTGGTAGAAACCGCAAGTATTCGACGCTCAAAACAAGAGTCATTGCAGGTCGTCTGCCCATCGAAGTGATTAATCAAATAAATCGGTTCAAAGGAAGCAAGAGCTTTCACGTGGAAAGAAGTTTAAGGTTGTACTTGATGATCATGAAAGAGACGGTTTAAACAAGCCCGCCAAACGGTCTTTTTTGACAGACCTGCCAAGAATTCTCTCCTATTCTGATAATCTAATGTGATATCATACGGTGTCATCTACTCACGAGGGCATATTAAGGAAAAAACTATTTTCAAATTTCCGGCCTTGCCGGAAGGGAGGGGAAAATGCTGCGGCATCTCAAACTGGTCCTATGCGGTTGTTTGGTCGCCAGTTTGTGCAGTTTTTTTTGGCCTAGCGGGAATCTGGCCCTGGCTCAATCAGCAGAGGACTGGATGAATAAAGGAAAAGAAGCCTATCAAGCGGCCCAATACGAAAAGGCAGCACTTTGCTATTCCAAGGCCCTTGAGATGGACCCTAAGTCAGTAGAGAAGCTAGTAGAAAAGCAAGAGGCATGGGTACTGGAGAGGGTGGCGTCAGGGCAGTCAGCTGATCTATTGGAAAGAATAGGAGAGAAGCTTGCTGACGAGTCTCTGCCTTTGCGAAAGGATTTGATAGAAAAATATGACAAAGAGTTAATTATCAGGGCATCGTTTCTTGACAAATTGGTCACCGATTTCAACGACTTTAAGGTATATCCCAAGGGAATCAATATTAAGAATGCCATTATTGTTGGAGACCTCGACCTGTCAAATATTGAGGTCTCGCCGCCGGTATCAATTTCCAAAAGTATTTTCTTTGGTGAAATGCGGTTAGACGGTAGCCAGTTTCAAAGGGTACTGAGCTTAGAAGGATCGCATTTCTTAAAGGCAGTGAATGCTAACCGTATGAAGGTGGATCGAGACGCCTTCTTCAACAGAGCGGTCTTTCGGGGTCCTGTGACTTTTAATGGAGCGAATACTGGATGGGATTTCATGGCAAATGGCGCTCGTTTCGAGAGCAAAGCCGAAGCAATATTCGATTCCCTAGACGTGGGTCAATATGCCTTCTTCAACAGAGCGGTCTTTCGGGGTCCCGTGACATTTAATGGAGCGCATGTTGGAAGGGATTTCAGGGCAAATGGGGCTCGTTTCGAGGGCAACGCAGCATTCAATTCCCTAAAGGTGGACCGAGACACTTTCCTCAACGAGGGGGAAGGTAATCAGGCACCGATTGGCTCTGGCGATCTGGTGATCTTTTGGGGTAAGGTGGATTTTGCTGGAGCGCATATTGGAAGGGATTTCAGGGCAAATGGCGCTCGTTTCGAGGGCAACGCCGAAGCAACATTCAATTCCCTAGTGGTGGGTCAATATGCCGTGTTCACAAAAGCGGTCTTTCGGGGTCCGGTGGATTTTCTTGGGGCGACTATTGCGTCGAACTTCTACGCACAGGGGGCTCGTTTTGAGAGCAAAGAGAGCGAAGCCACCAAATTCAATTTCAAGGTGGGCGGCAGCGCCTTCTTCGCGAACGCAGTTTTCCAGGGGGGAGTGAATTTTGGCGCGGCCAATATTGCATCGTACTTCTCTGCAAAGGGAGCTCGTTTTGAGAGCACAAAGAGCAAAGCCGACTTCAATACTTTAAAGGTGGGCCAAGCTGCCCTGTTCGGTAAGGCAGTGTTCAAGGGGCCTGTCGGCCTTTCTTGGGCCAATATGGGTGATCTGCATCTTGAGGGGACAGAGTTTCAAGAGTCAAAAGAGATAACGCTTGAGGGATTGACCTATAAGAATATCTACACTGAGGACGGAGGTTACAGTGATTATAAAAAGGTTCTAGCAATACTGCGCCATATCAAGCGCTACAGTCCGGAACCCTACAAACAATTGGAATCGTACTATGTGGGGCGAGGAGACAAGGAAGCGGCTGACGAGGTATTTGTGGAAGGTAAGAGGCGGGAACTGAGGGAAAAAAAAGGATGGCAACCAACGGATTTTCTAACACATTTCTTTCTGGACAGGATGGTGGTGTACGGCCGTGATCTCAACCGGGTGATTTGGCTTGTACTCGGTTTTATCGGTTTGGGAACGCTGATATTTTCAAGGCCAAAGATGTTTAAAGATGAGGAGAAACTTCGTCTTTGGAGGGCCATTTGGTACAGTTTAAGCCTGTTCATACCGTTTGCTACCTTAGGGGCCGACAAATTCCATGTGATTGACAAGACAGCATATTTCAATTTGCTTCCACGCAAATTAGCAACTTTACTCCCTGTCCGGATTACAACTTGGCTCCGCCTCCCAGTGGAATTCTATTATTATGTTCATCAACTATTCGGATATATTTTACTTTCCATTGGCATAGCCGCAGTGGCAGGGATCATCAAATGAAACTCATAGTCTATATTTGTGCATGTGTGTCTTCCGCTCCGCATTGATGCTGCTCTGTTTGAAAGCGTTCCGCTTATCAGTTCATGTGGCTTCAGCCTTCCCCTTGGTTCGAGACTAGCAAGCTTTGTTCGGGTAAGGGCCATCGAGAACATTGTAATTGACCGGGTGCGTTCGGTGAGTTACGCTCAGAAACAGGGAAATACAGGTTTTGTCAGCAACGTGACGATGGTTTTGTTTCTGTCGGGTCTTGTGAGACGAGATACGGGACCTTGTCGGGGTCCAGGGAACCACCCCTCTCCCACTTATCGTCCCGAAGACCGGCGCATAATTCCGGACGAAACCAGCGGAAAAGCGGCTGGCCACTGGCACCGTAGCACTATGCTAAGCCGCCTCTTGACCTCTCTTCGCTTCACGATCCGAATGAGATGTCGTCCGGGCTCCCCATGCTAATCTGAATTGCTACCAGGGAATCCTCGGTTCAGGCGGAAATTCGATCTGATGCCACACTTGGCCCCAAAGCTCCTTAAACCGTGGGCCTAATCTTTCCAGGTGCTTGGGCCAGTGCGTCTTTTGCTCTCGCAATTCACCAAAGATCTCCGCGACGAATTCGGTCTTAACCCTTTCAAAAGTGCGAATCGCATGGATGCCTTCCGTTTGTACGTGTTCCAAAGGAGAAACACTCGACCCAGCCTCATACAGTTTTTGCATCAATTGGCCCTTTTCTTTATGTGCGTGTTTCATCTCTGTTCTACTTGAGCGTAACCCTACAACGTGACTTATGGCACATCCAAGACTTCAAGCATGCACCTTTTTCTATGCGACAGGTAGGCCCGATGGTTTCGGTTCTGTATCCAGATTACCTGTTCGATCAGCGTTTCGAGTGTGT
>JBKQRG010000386.1:0-9799 GCA_052144015.1 Desulfomonilaceae bacterium | reverse complement strand
CCATATGCCTTCAGGGAGTAATCCGTTCACCACTGCCCCAAAATCCGTCAGCAAAAAGCCACGCAAAGCTCAATCCATCCCCTTGCCACCAGTGTTACCCGGCCTTTTTGAGAAGTTACTCGCACTTTTCGTTCGAGAGATAAGCGGTATTGCTCGCCGTGGAGTTTCTTTACTCCGGGATGAGTAGCCCCGAGAACGATGTAGACTGTATCCGGAAACTTCTCAATCACATATGGCAGTGCTTCCAGAACAGTTTCTATGCCTTTGTTCGGACTGAGCAAGCCAAATGTGAGCAGAACAGTCAGACCTTCTACGTTGAACTGTTCTTTGTAAAAATTGGAATCAACAAACGGAACATCATGAACCCCATGATGTATCACTGAGATCTTTTCTTCCGGAACGTCATAAATTGTCCGGAGCATCGCAGCGCCTTTTTGGCTCATTGTGACCAGTCGCTCAGACGCATTCAATACCATTTCAAACGATTCTCGGTAATCTTTAAGAGGGTTTTCCAAAACAGTATGTACGGTTGTAATGACCGGTTTCTTCAAATGAGATAGCAGCACTGCAAGATACTTGCCGGCCTCTCCCCCATAAATACCGAATTCATGTTGTAAGCTGATGACCTGGGCCGAAGAACCATTAATATATTCTGCTGCACGAGCGTAATCACGGATTACATTCTGCCGGATTTCGAATGTTACCTCAGAAGGGTAATCGTAAGCTCCCGGTTGATCGGTAGCAGCAACCACGCGATAAGGCCTGCCGCCCAATTCAGCCGAGATTGAATTGCTCAAGTCATCGGTAAATGTCGCGATTCCGCAAGCTCTCGGAACATAAGAACCTATATAGACCACATCCAGGTCAGATACTAGTACTGGGTTTTCGAGCGGGCTTCTCTTCATGCCTGAACCTGCACAGTTTAATTATTTCCCTGCAAAGTCACCTTTATCCACAGTTCAATCAATTATTGAATGATCCTGCTTGGCGCCCTGCTTGAACATGCCGCATTTTGCGAAGATCTAGCACCCTTTGTCAAGTCCAGGGACGGCTGGGCAAACCCGGACAGCAATCGGTTCTTGGCGCCACTCATCAACCGAAGCTGGACAACCCTGAAGAAAAGCCGTCAAAATCTGTAAGGATTTGGAATTCGAATCAGGAAGGGGGCCCTTTAGGGGCCCTGGATCGAAACATCTATAAACCACTTTAGATATTGCTTGTACTATGTTACATGTGATATCGGAGATTTACGCTGGCAGCCCCAATGGGTTTCTAACTCATGTCTCTCAGTGAGAGGGCGAGCCAACCGCTTGGATAATCAACTACCCAACCAGATTTCCCCAAATCAAGCGCCCTCAACGGCCCTCAACGTGACCTGAAATTACCCAACATTCCGGCAAAACGGGGGAAAGCGGGGGAAAGGCAAAGGGGCTGCAAAACTCCATCAGAATGTCGGGCGAAATTAGGTCGATCCCTACCTGGAATCCGTCCCGAAGCTCAGTGGAAAATGCTCTTGTTCCTTCACACTCTTTTCTCCTGCGATAGTAGGTCTGCTTCGTATTCCCTAGGTCCAGTCAAGGCTCAGAGGACTTCCGAGGCCGAAAACACATTGCATAATTCCAACCCAACCTATGACAAAAGCTCGGTTAATCTAATTTGAAAAAGAACACCAGACCGAGAATCTTTTGCTACATCGTTGCATCTAGAGGGTCAAGTGACGAATGGGTCAAATTGGTAAAATGTTGGGCCGCGTGAGATATGGAGCCATCAATTAGTTCAGAACGAAAGAGGGAAATTGCTACCGATAGGCCACGATTCGTTAAAGCAGTACACCGCTATTTCCTTGCGGGTCTTATGTGACCTCATGGGAGCTAGTAGAGAGAGCGTGCTGTTCAGCTACAAAAAGGAGACTACAAATGAAATACTTCAGGAGTTTAGCAACTTTTACACTAGGTGTGATGATCATGATGACTCAATTAGCAGAAGCTAAAGTGCCGAATGCAGCGACAGATCCGCGAATCGACCCACAAGTGCGGGCTTTTCTTGCGGACCTCAACAAGGACAGCAGTCCGTTTTGGGAGTTACCCCAGCCGAAACCGCAGGAGATCCTCACCGGCCTGCAGAACAAGACGCCGGTCGACATGTCCGGAGTGACCACTGTTGATAAGACAATCACCCAGGATGGACGTACCGTGAAGCTGCACATCATGAAGCCGCAGGAGGTGAAAGGCAAACCGGGCGTTTTGCTCTTCATCCATGGTGGTGTCTGGATCGTCGGCAATTTCCAAAACCATCAACGCCTGCTGCGTGATCTTGTCGTCGGCTCGGGCCAGATCGGCGTCTTCGTCGAATATACGCCCCTCCCAGAGGGGAAATTTCCGATTCCGTTGGAGGAAAGCTACGCTGCGCTGAAGTGGGTGGCCACGCATGCCGGTGAGTTCGGCGCCGACGGCAGCCGTATTGCGATTGCGGGCAACTCCGTCGGCGGAGACATGACCGCCGCGTTGACGCTCATGGCTAAGGATCGGAGTGGTCCGAAGATCGGTTACCAGGTGCTTTTCGTCCCCGCGACGGATGCGAGCGTCGATACCCGCTCCTATCATGAGTTTGCAACCGGCCGGTTCTTGCCGCGCGCATTCATGAAGTACGGCTGGGATCGTTACGCGCCCGACGAGAAGACGCGCAATAACCCTTATGTGTCACCCCTCCGAGCCAGCAACGAGGAACTAAAGGGCCTGCCGCCAGCTCTCGTGATCACTGACGAGAATGACCCGCTTCGCGACGAAGGTGAAGCGTATGCCCGCAAACTCAAGGATGCCGGCGTCTCAGTGACTGCGACTCGCTACAACGGGATGATCCATGACTTTGTGCTCCTCAACGCCATCCGTGAAGTGCCTGCGGTGAAGGCTGCGTTAAGTCAAGCTAGCGACGGAATTCGCGATGCGTTGAAAAACTGACCAGAAGCCGGACGGCACAATGGTCGTACGCCGTTCCGCAGTACTCTGTGCGGAACGGCATGCTCGCTGTCTAAACCCGCAACTCGCCACGATAGCGCAGCGCGCAGCGGCATGAGAAACGGCTGGAGCAGGCGATGCAAAAAATTGTTGTTGCTCCGGTCGCTAGGTTAGGAAGAATTGATACAGAATCTCCCCACCCTGAGTCCCTGCACTAAGGTGGTGAGAGCCCGAAGGGGAAAACGGGGACATTCTTCTTTTTTGTCACTGTTTGCTGGCTTCCCGACCGGTTTTTATGCTAACTTGGAGCTATGCCAAGAACCGCACGAGCTTCCATCCGCAGGATGTGTTTCACGAGGATGACGACCGCGCGCCGCATGGGCTGGAATTCAGGCTGCGATTCCGCGGACGCCCACGAACCGAGGCAAAAAAGTAGAATGTCCCCTTTTCCTTTTTGGCTGCGCTCGCTAATGCTTTTGACCACGCATCCGGCCTTGAATCGGTCTGGCTAGCCCCATCTCAAGTTTGAAGAGAAAGTCATCGCTTCCCAACTACATGCCGTTCGTTCATTCCCTCTCGGGCATCAGGTCGACGCTCTAATCCGGCGATGACCTGACAACAACAAACCCTGCCGTCTCATACACTATTAAGTATGGTGTACCCGGAATTCGCGGAATTCCGGAATTCGCAGTTTGTTCATATTGGTAGCCGTTCCGTCCTTTATGTAGGTTTCTTTAACCCGTTGGTCCATAATCTTGTATCTTCGGTTCTTGTTATTGTCATTTTCATTTATCTGTTTGGAATTGTAAGGTGGCTTTCCCACGACTATGAACAAACGGGTATGTTGAAGCTTTTCTATACGTTCCGTGTTCTCTTGCGATAAAACCCAGTTCGGTTGAGTGCCACTGTAATCCCTTTCCTCAGCCAGCTCAAAAGTATCCACCAGGCAAATCCCCTCGAAAGGCTTGTATTCTCCCGTGCGTTCGTAATACTCGTGTTCAATATTCATGGATGACACATAGTACGGGAGAAGCATCACCTCGTTACAGTGCAATTCTTGGGCGTACTTCTGAGGCAGCGCAGTCTTTTTGATCTCCCGCATGATCCGTGTGATGAAATTTCCGGTTCCCACAAAGGGGTCAATTATGTGCACCGCTTCATCGCTGAGGCTTTTGCCAAACTCCTTTTTCAGAATTTCCTCCACAGAACGAACCATGAAATCCACAATCGGCTGCGGTGTATAGACTATTCCATGTGTGTCGGCCTGCTTGACAGCAAATCCCTGAAAGAAGTTCTCGTACACTGTGTTTAAGAAGGTCTGCTGCTGACTGTAGTCGTCAAGCGTCTCGGCCCTGAGTTCAAGTGCGCCATAAAAGCGGTCCAGCGGTTTCAGAAATTCTTCTCGGCTGAATTTTCGTGATGTCAGCGCATGGATGACCCGTTCAATTTCATGAGCAATAATGTTGCGGTCTGTAAATTCAGAATTGTGGAAGACTTTTCGGAAGATCCGCTCTGTTAAGAGGTGCTGCACGAGCATCTCTTCCACCGCGGCATCTGATAAGTTGGGATTAATGGATGAGCGGCACACCCCGGCAAAAGTGTTGAATGCTTGAACGAAGGGCTTGTTGTCTTTGCGCTCGCTGTCGATGAGTTCAACGACTTTAGCCGCAATTTCGGGAATGTGCGGCTTGAACTCCTCAACAGCGACTTCCCAATCCCGCTGGCTCTCGGATCGGTACGAGAAGAGTTCCTTTACGACATAGACCAGCGTGTCGGGTTTGGTGATCTCCTCGTCCAGTATTTGTCGGGAGTCCTGCCAGAGAATTACTTGGTGCGGGCTCTGGAAAAGGATATTGTTCTTGGGATAGCCTTTCTCGAATTTCTTTCGCACCTCCGTGGGGAGATCATCCTGCGTGTCCTTGGCTTCCCAGTAAGCCTGCGGGATTTTGAATGCATCGACACCCGCACCGTCTATGCTGAGCGGACGCTGCCCTTTTCTGGTGTATTTGTACTCACCGATGAACGTCCAACCCACGTTACGGCAGCAATGTTCCAAGAGCCTTTGGAAGGCACTGCGGACGGCAGTTTCGTGGGTCACGCCCAATTTGGCGAACTCTTCCAGTCCGACATAATAATCTTTGACGGCTTTGCTGCTCGGCTTTAAATCCAGGTTAATTGCAGCCATCCTAGGGTCTCCGTCTCTCACAACCTCGCCTGATCTCTCATCATATGGTCAATTATTGAGAAGGACGGCATTTTCATTGATACCAATCGCCCCCGGAATTAGGCGGTAATTTTTTTCGGAATCATTCTCTTGAATAACCCATTCATGTTAAGCGCAGTCGAAACCTATCTGGCTATTTCAGGTTAGGTCACTGAAGACGTATGCCCTGAATGTGGCGTGAATCATCGACAACTTTCCCTTGATTCAAGAATTCGCGTCATGATACGCTAGAATGTGATTTTTGTTGGAAAGTCTATTCAGGATGCAACATCGCCGAGACCTGGAAGTCATATACTATGAAACTGAGCAGGGGAATCACCCGGCACAAGAATGGCTGGAGGAAGATATTGACCCAAAAGCCGCTGACAAACTGGAAAATTTGCTGGAGCGACTGGAGCAAGACCCGACGGTGACCAGAACTAAGTTTTTTGGCTTCCTGGGAGACGATCTGTACGATGTGAAAATAGAACATGGAAAAATTTGGTACAGACTGGTATTCTTTTACCATGAAAGGCGAGCCGTCGTGTGTCACGGGTTCAAAAAGAAGGACAATAAGGTTCCAGATCACGAAAAGAGGCTAGCCCGCAATAGGATGCGCGACTTTCTTAGACGGATGGAAGCCCAGGCTAGACGCAGATAGAAAAGGGAAACGATATGAGCATGACACTAGAGGAGTCCATCAAGAAAAGAATCGACAGTCCTGAAAAGCGGGCAAGATTCGAAGACGCTGGCAAAAGAATTGACGTTGGTTTGAAGATATTCGAATTGAGGGAACACTACGGTTTGTCAGAAGAAGCACTGGCGGTGATCCTAGGTGTCAGTCGTGAAGACGTTGAAAGTCTTGAAGGTGCAGATTTTACGGAATCTCCACACGAAATACTGGACTGGGTATGTGATAAATTAGCAGACTGGTCTAAAGGCCAACCATTGTCTTTCGAGGACTTGAAGAGCGATACACGTAACGATTACTTGAAGCGAACATGTACATGAAAGATGGATTTGAGCATCTGAAGGAGATGATTCAGTGAGGTGGACCCGCCTCGATCAATTGACGTTGTTCTCTCCAAAGCGCATTGGCAAAAGCTGGATGAGTGATTTAAGCACAACCCCCTTTTCTATCCATTCAAAATATGGGTTTATCAAGAGAATAATTCCGATTTTTTTTTGCCATGCAGGATGCCTATTCTCCCCACCATGAATGGGAGTTTAAGCGGCTTTGGGATGAACTCCGAGTTGCTCGTATTAACGAATTCCACTTCCCCGATCCCCCAACTCCTGATGGTTTCGAGCAAATCATCGACCTCACCATACAAACGCCTCAAGAGAAATAGGTCCTGGAAAACGAACCGTCCTCCCTTTTTGACTACTCTCAGGGCTTCCTTAATTACCTCTCTCTTATCCCTGGTATCCTTGACCTCATGAAAGACCAGATTACTGACGGCCAAATCAAATGTTTCATCATCAAAAGGCAGCTTCGATGCGCTTGCCCTCTGAAAAGTGACCCGCTGCGACACCCCTTCTAATTGCGCATTCCTTTCGCAAAGATCTTTTGAATACTCCCATGCAGCCCCCCAATAATCTATCCCGGTGATTCGTGCATCAGGATAGTCTTTTGCTAATCCGATCGTGAGAGGACCATTACCGCACCCAATATCTATAGCTTTTCCTTTCCCGTCCCACCTGAGGTAACTCAGCGCCAGGCTAATGATTCGAGCCTGGATATTTCCTCCTTTGGGCGAGAATCTATAGCGGGCATAAGCAAAGTATGCAGAGCATAGGAATGCGAGAAGAGCGAAACCAAGCAGCAGAGGAATCATGAACGAAAGCACAGCCAGAAAAACAGTTATAAGACCGGGAACGCAAACCAGTTTTGTTGATACCCAATTGCCGTAATCCGGTTCGTGGATCTGTGCTTCAGCCATTGTTGCAAATCCAATCATAGGCGCATCGGCCGCATCCAACAAATTTCAGAAGGAACATCGAGCCTTGTCCGAGATGATCTCATGCCCTCAGAAAATGGCCGGGAAAAGTTTCCCGCGACCGCAGGCCGCCCTGCCGTTACTTACCCGCCCTTTTCCGTTGCGCTGACGCCGACATCCGAAACTGTTGACGCCGCAGCCGGTAAGATTGCATTATAGAATCGTCTTTACTTGGTCGGAAAGACGAAATCTTAATTTTTAGTAACGCCTCAGTTAAGCGGGGCGTGGATTTGTCATTGTGAGGAGTAAAATCCCGCGTTCGGCGGGGAAGCAGTCCCAAAGCGAGATTGCTTCGCTCCGCTCGCAATGACAGGTTTCGGGTGACGCTGTCGCAATGGCAGGCCCCAACTTGTCATTGCGAGGAGCGTTAGTCCCGCGGAACGCGGGATGGCAATCTCAGAAGTTTTGGAAGATTGCTTCGCTCCGCTCGCAGTGAAATTCTTCGGACCGCCTGTAACTGAAGAGTTACCTCTGAAGCATTCTTAACTCTAGTTTGATGCGCCGAAAAATGATATGGAGTTGATTAGCAAAGCGATGAGTGTCAGAGTGTAAAAGGGTGCTTCGCTGCCGGCGAGCAGGCAGCTGTGGGACGAAGGGACAGGAATTCCCGGAAAACCCCTTTTTGCAAAAAGTGGTTTTCCAGCCCTTTCCCCAAAAACTCTTAAATGGTTTTAACTCAACGGGTGCCATAGTCCTTGCTTTCAACCCTTGACATCAATGCCTTGAAAAAACAATCGGCGGCCACGGCCCCCCTACAGAGATGCTTTGACAGCGCTGACGCGATTCGAAAAGGAATTGAGCAATGACCCGCGATGAAGTCCTTAGGAAATTGGAAGAAAATTTTGAAACCATCCGTGGCTTCGACGTTCGCAGCCTTGGCATATTTGGTTCGTACGCCCGCGAAGAACAAAGCGAGGCCAGTGATATGGACTTTCTCGTTGAGTTCGATCGCGCCACTTTTGACAACTATTTCGATCTGAAATTCTTCCTGGAAGACCTGTTTGGCCGCAAAGTCGATCTGGTCATCAAGGACACTATCAAGCCGCGAATTCGTTCCACCATCCTGGAGGAGACAGTGTATGCCCAGGGACTATAAACTTTATCTGGATGACATCCTCGAATCTTGCAGGAAAATCAGGCGGTTCACAGAAGGCATGTCATTCGAAGAATTTCAGCGGGATGTCAAGACTCAGGATGCAGTCATCAGGAATTTCGAAGTGATCGGAGAAGCGGCCAATCGCTTGCCAGAAGAAATCAGATCTCTATACCAGGGTGTCGAATGGGCGAAGATCGTTGGATTTCGCAACATACTAATTCACGAGTATTTTGGCGTCAAACTCGACACAGTCTGGTCGGCAATTGTGGAGAAAGTGAGCAAGCTCGAGGAGCAGACCAAATCAGTTCTCGGCGAGGAACCTTGATGCTCATTCGCTATGTCAGAGGCAATCAGCCTCACGATATGAAGGAAGTGTTGGCCGACTGCTGAAGCCGCACGAGAGTTGCTGCTATCGAGGAGGCCGGTCGGTACAGCACATAATGGGGTCAGGTCTCGAAATATGAGATCGTTGGGTTCGGTATCTCGGTCTTCTCCGTTAACCCATGTCACAAAATAAGTATAGCGCCCACGGAACTGGGCGGTGATCATTTTTTGCCGTGCAGGATGCCTATTCTCCCCGCCATGAATGGCAGTTTAAGTGGCTTTGGGATGAACTCCGATTTGCTCGTATCAACGAATTCCACTTCCTCGATCCCCCAACTTCCGATGGTTTCAAGCAAATCATCGACCTCTCCATATAAACGCTTTAAGAGGAATAGGTCCTGGAAAACGAACCTTCCTCCCTTTTTGACTACTCTCAGGGCTTCTTTAATTACCTCTCTCTTATTCCGAGCATCCTTGACCTCATGAAAGACCAGATTACTGATCGCCAAATCAAATGTTTCATCGTCAAAAGGCAATTTCGATGCGCTTGCCCTCTGAAATGTGACCCGCTGTTCCACCCCTTCTAATTGCGCATTCCTTTCGCAAAGATTTTTTGAATACTCCCATGCAGCCCCCCAATAATCTATCCCGGTGATTCGTGCATCAGGATAGTCTTTTGCTAATCCGATGGTGAGAGGACCATTACCGCACCCAATATCTATAGCTTTTCCTTTCCCATCCCACCTGACATGACTCAGCGCCAAGCCAATGATTCGAGCCTGGATATTTCCTCCTTTGGGTGAGAATCTATAGCGGGCATACGCAAAGTATGCAGAGCATAGGAATGCGAGAAGCGCGAAACCAAGCAGCACAGGAATCATAAACGAAAGCATAGCCAGAAAAATAGTTATAAGACCGGGAACGCAAACCAGTTTTGTTGATACCCAATTGCCGTAATCCGGTTTGTGGATCTGTCCTTTAGCCATTGTTACAAATCCAATCATAGGCGCTTCGGTGGCCCTAGCGTTACCTTGCCCGCCTTTTCCGGGTTGCGCGGGTGCGGAGATCCGAAATAGTTGACGGTCCCGCCAATAAGATTGCATTATAGAATCACCTTTAGTTGATCGGAAAGACAAGATCTTAATTTTTACGGATTATTTCATTAGCTCGGTTCTTGGAGGAGAAATGATTTTCAGAAAGCGGATATCCCGGGGGGGGGGGG
>JBKQRG010000385.1:0-13884 GCA_052144015.1 Desulfomonilaceae bacterium | reverse complement strand
TCGCCTGGAGGAACTCAGTAACCATAGGATTGGAAACTTCATCAGGTTTCGTGAGCGAGTGAGCCAACAGCACATCCACATGGTCGGTTTGGAGTCTCCGAAGACTTGTCTCAACAGACTGCCTGTTTTCCTTTTCCGTACCATGGAAGTGAATCTTTGTCTGTATGACCACTTTGTCTCGCTTTCCCCGAAATACCTTGCCCACCATTTCTTCGTTCCTGCCTCCCATATAGCCGTGTGCAGTATCGAAAAAATTGATGCCAAGATCCGAGGCGCGACGCAGCACAGCAGGATCCGTGCAGTTCATGACTCCCATGCTGACGGCTGTCACCTTTAGTCCGGTGTTTCCAAGGGTCCGGTACTGAGGCGTACCTGCCTTTTCTGTCTCTGCAAAGGTAAGATTAGCATTCCAAAAGGGAGCCGTAGCCAGCCCGAGAACCGCAGATGACGCCCCCTTTATAAATTTTCGCCGCCCTATCTTTCTTGAACTCATGGCTTCTCCTTCGCAAAATTCAAAAAATTTCTTCGGCCTCTTCACATCTTAGCAGATAAGACCCAGCATCGTAACTCCGTTGCATCCGTGTCAAAGCCAATGCCAACTGGCGACACCGCGATCATCAAGAAAGCCGACAACCCCTTTTCAGAGGAGCAAACTGAACTCTTCATCAAATCGCAAAAAGGCACATTCTTTCGGATAGCACTTGGCATGGCACAAGTCAACTAAACGCCCTCGAAGCTTAATTGAGTATTAGAATCAGTTCCAGGAGCAGGTTTGCGCCTGGAACGAATCAGAGACGATCCGGGCGAATCTCCGGCTCACCTCTACCTTTTCCCCTGCCTCGATTGAGATCTCGCTATCAGGGGCATTTGAGGGAGGGAGTCGCTGTTCGGATCTATCTGTGAGGTTTGCTTCAGGTAAGTTGTCCTCCTTCGCCCACACCACAGGTTTCGCCGGCATGGGAATCTAACATCCCTCCCCAAGATGCGTCGAATAAAACAGGAAGCGTAAACCTGGCTCGAATTTAATCACATCGTGGAAGGAGAGGTTACATGAGACCCGGCAGGACCTTCGTGTTCATCAGCTTAATGTCATTTTTCATAGTGGCAGTCTTTGCTGGCTCAAGTCATGCTCAACAAGCAGCCGGGACCGCTTCCTACACACAACCTTCGCCAGGAGAATACACAGACACCACGGTCACTCGTGAAAAATCCGGACTTCAGGCGTCAGTGACGACTGCGGGGTGGAGACATGGATATTACTGGCACCAACCCCAGTGGCGAGGATATTGGCATCCGTATTATAGATACGGCTCGTCTTACTTTTTCCCTCCGTACCCTGGATGTTGCTGGAACGGCGGGCGATAGATACGTCGCCCCAAGAGAGTCGTCATTTACTGACGCCTTGTGCAAAGTGCTTGAGGAGAGTCCGAGGGCCTCTCCTCTCTCCTTTCACGTGCGTGAAGGCCCATCCTCCCAGGGGGAAAAAGGGGACATTCTACTTTTTTGCCTCGCAAAACGTGGTAGCAAATCCCTCCGATGGAAGCTCGTGCGGTTCTTGGCATAGCACCACGTTACCATAAAAGCCGGTCAGGAAGCCAGCAAACAGTGACAAAGAAGAAGAATGTCCCCGTTTCCCACGAGTCTCTCAAGATAGGGAATCGTCTCCACGCCACCGGCGGGGATATCGGGATGGATCTCGAAGGACATCCAGTCTTCCGCGAGGTCGAACTCGGGCCGGATGTCGTCGAGAATAGCCTCCCCGATGTAGCAGAACGGTCAGTTGAAATCGTTAAAGACGAGAAGTTTTCCGGCCATGTTTAACCTTGCCAGGATAATTACTGGAGTGCTCCCGGCGGTCAACCGGCGGGGCCTCTGCTCCATATGAGCCTAAGTTGGCTGCCGCGTCCGCTGTCCAGAAGTTATTTACCGTCGTTACCGGCCCCTGGATTAATCTGTGAAACCGGATGGGGCCGTGTTCGCTCCTCTGAGCGTGAGCAAACTTGCCATTACATCTCTTGAACATTGGATTTTTTACTAGCGTACCGCACCATAGGTATCTCTGTCAACCTTGATCTGTCCAGGAGTTACCCCAAAAAACCAGGTCATGAAGAGGGAGAGTTGTGTTTGGCTCCCCCAAAAGGGCCCCTTTCGGGGCCACGGAATTTACACTCCAAGAGGCACCCCAGCCAACAGACTTTCTTGTTGTCGATCGTTGCCACATTTGGCCCGGAGCGATCACTATCTCCCTATCAGCCCCGAACTACCTTACGGTAGCTTGATGGATCTACGTTACCCCACACCTCGTGCCATGTCAGCTCCTTCTCGCCCAAGCCAACTATCCGGAGCCAGCAAGCACGTCAAGATCATTCCTCCGATCTCAACGTCACCTACTCTCCACAAAAAAATGTCCCATCTCGACTCCCATTTTCGCTGACGTCGAACACTGCACACTTTAATCGATATCGTATTTTTTCAACTTCTTATAAAATGTTCGTCGGGAGATTCCCAGCATTTGCATGGTCTTCGTACGATTGCCGTTGCAGCGTTTGAGCGTTGCAAGGATCTTTTCCTTCTCCATCTCTGAAACAAAGCCTCGCAGAGGCAGTGGGCTTTCGACAGCGGGATGATTCTGTCCGTCTCCCAACTTGATTGAATCTAAAATATGAGCGGGCAAATCCTGCAAAACAATCTCGCCGTTCTGGCGTAATATTGTTGCGTGACGAATTGCGTTTTTTAACTCTCTTACATTACCAGGCCACGAATAATTGTAAAATGCTCTTAGAACCTGCATGGACAGCTTAACATCTGAATTGTACTGTCTAATAAACTCTTCAGCAAGTTCGGGAATATCTTCAATTCGGTCCTTCAAAGGCGGCACTCTTACAGTAATAACATTCAGCCTGTAAAAAAGATCCTGACGAAACGTTTTCTCCTTGACAAGTTCTGAGAGATTTTTATTTGTAGCGGCCATTATTCGGGCGTCCACAGGAATTTGTTTGATCCCTCCTAAGTGATCAATTTTCCCTTCCTGTAAAGCTCGCAGGAGTTTTGACTGCATACTTAATGGCATCTCCCCTATTTCATCTAGAAAAAGGGTTCCCCCGCTGGCCAATTCGAATTTTCCTGGTTTCCCCATTTTGTTTGCGCCGGTGAAAGCCCCGGCTTCATAACCGAACAGCTCGCTTTCGTACAGAGAATCCGGTATAGCCGCACAGTTTACAACAATCATAGACTTCTTGCTTCTCAAGCTGGCATTGTGAACCGCCCAGGCAAACAACTCCTTACCTACTCCGCTCTCACCTTCTATGAGCACTGGAGCCTCTGTAGGAGATACTTGAGAAGCAAACCACAAGGTCTTAACAAAGTTTGGATTGGAACCAATGATGCTCTTGAATGGATCAGGTAACTTATCTTTTCTAACTTCTGAAGCAGCAAACGATCTATCATATTGTTGAAAGATCCTGTCCAGTTTAACGAGATCGGAAATGTCACGAAGGACAACGACCAATCCAACTAATTCGCCGGATCTCATGATGCAATTAGCGTCAAAAATAAAGTGCTTTCCGATTCTTCGCAAGGCCTCATATCCACCCGTTATGGATTGCTTTGTTTTGAGGGCTCTCAGAACTTCTGCTTGCGGTTCAATATCTGACAATTTTTTCCATAGCATCCGTTCCTTGGGAATCTTCATATGATCAGTGAATGCGGAGTTCAGGTACGTGATCGTACTGTCTGCATCCATAACCATGATTCCTTCGTGCAAGGATTCCAGGATGGTGTAGATGCTTTCACTTAGAATTTTGTCAGGTTGCGCTGCTCGGCTTTTTAGGGGAAGCGCCCTCTTCAAGAGTTCCGTGACCGACTTCTGGACCTCATCAACGGTGGGATCCACAACAGTAGTGAAAAGGTTCATTGCCTCGTCGAGCTTACCTGTTGCTACTCCATCGAACAGTCGATTATTAGCCTTTCTTCCGATTGTCAGGTCCGCGGCAATCTGGTTGATGATTTCCGTTTCCTCCCTATCCCTAGCCAACTTTCCAAGCTTATCAAGGGCATCTTGATATTTCGCTCTGAGTTCCAACACGATTGGTATGGTCGAAGTATTCTTCGTATATACAATTTTTGCAGTTTCCTTGAGGAGGGCCTGTAGGTGGATAACTACGGCGTTTGCATGTAAGAGCTTCTCAAAATCAAAATGGCTGATTTCATTGGCTCTGTCTACGAGTTCCGAAACCAGACCCCGAAGCCTTGCTCTCTTCACGAATTCCGGGATTAATGCCTGAACTTTGTGGATTGTGGGATCTACTATGTCCGTGAAAAGGGCCATAGCCCTTTTCAAATTGCCCTTCTCCACTGCTTCAAAAACCTTAATGTTTGCCTCGCGTCCTTCGCTAAGGGCAACTCTCATGTCTGAAATTATTGCTCTGCTCTCCTCCTCTAGCTCCAGCGCCTCCAGCTTATCAAGAGCAGCCAGGTACTCTTTTCTTTTTTCCAACACAGTCGGTACAGACGACTTGTCGCCTGTGTAGATATATTTTTCTGTTTCCTTAAGGAGTGCCTGTAGATTGATCGCGACGGCATAGGCATTCAAGACCATTTCAAAATCAGAATGGGTTACACTCCCTTCCCTGATTTCAGAATCCTTGCCATCTGCGGCTTCCCCAGGGATCGTTCGAGAAACCATCGCTTGTTCCTTTTTGTCAAAGCGCTGCACCGCAAGCATATCGATTCCGGGGTCCAGCACTCCTTGGTTCTGCAAAATCTATGCCTTGCACCTGGCTAAGTGCGCACTTAACCAAGATTTGAGAGGCTGAGACGTCGAGATGATCCATATCCCCTGCCGGTGTTTACATTAGTATACCCTTTGTTTCCCTACAAAGGTATACAGGTGTATCCCTAGGTACCTATCCTTTTCGAGAAGAATGGGCCTCTCCCTAGTTGAGAACTGTCCAGATTTTCTACGAAAAACGAGCGCCGCCGTGAGAATGCCCGCTTTGCAAAGAATTCATGACCTGTCCGCGCTCAACAGTCCACATGGTCGATGTTTCTCAAATGAAGACAATGGCAAAGGCGGGATAATGACCCTTCCTTCCAAATGATTAGCGGACGCTGATGCAGCCGCCTGAAATAAATTGGCATGGTAATTGCTGTCTGCGAATTGGTGCCTGAAACAATACTTCCAAGATGGACGAAACACAATATTGGGCCAGGAGGATGACATGTGTCAGAGGATGGGTACCCTGCGAAGGTTGCCCGAAATCGAATGCTTATTCCCAAGGACGGTGCATGAAGCCCTGTCTATGCTGGAAAGTCGTAATGAGTCGGCCAGATTAATTGCCGGAGGTACTGATATAATTAACAAATTGAAAAGGCGAAATATAATTGCGAAGTACATCGTTGACTTGAAAGGAATTGCCGATCTCAATTTCATCCAAAACGACGCTCAAGGGCTGAGGATCGGAGCAGTCACCACATTAAGTGATATTCTGGAATCGCAATTAGTGCGTGAACGTTACCCGATCCTCACAGATGCTGTATCCGTAATGGCGTCCCCTCAGATTAGAAACACGGCGTCAATGGTAGGAAATCTATGTAATGCAGTTCCCTCTGCTGATTCCGCACCACCTTTGATTGTGCTTCAGGCCGCGTTGAAGGTCGTGAGCTGCAAAGAGGAAAGAGCGGTTCGAGTTGAGGATTTCTTTACAGGTCCTGGTCAAACCGTGCTGGCTCCAGGCGAACTAGTGAAGGAGATTTTGATCCCCCCTCCAGAGATTCCAGGAGCCGGAACTTATCTGAAACATCAGCTGAGGTCGGAGATGGATCTGGCTGTAGTCGGCGTGGGTGTCTACCTGACGCTTGACGAGGAAAAGACGGTTTGCACAGAAGCCAGGATTGCACTAGGGGCAGTTGCCCCAATGCCTATACGAGCCAGGAGAGCAGAAGAGGTTTTGAAGGGAGAAAGACTTGACGGCGAACTAATTGAGACTGCCGCCCGAATCGCTTCCGAGGAATCGAAGCCGATCGACGATATAAGAAGCTCTGCCGAGTACAGGAAGGAAATAGTGCAGGTGTTGACTAAGAGGGCCATCCAGCAATGCCTTAACAGAGCATGAACAGGCCTTTAGGAAGGGATCGACGATATAGGGATGAGACAGTTCCACGACATCTTCCAAGTATTCCTGATCGCCGATGAGGTGAGAACTTCCGTGCTTCTATTACCCCGCAAACGAAGGGGCGATGAATAAGTCCCAAGAAAAATGCTCAAAACATTGCTTGAAAACGCAATGTGCAACCTGGAGGACCAAAGAATGAAACAGGTGATGACCTTCAAGATAAATGGAATGGTATTCGAGGGAGACGTTGATCATCGCAGGACTCTTTTAGAGGTTCTGCGAGAGAATTTTGGATTATTGGGC
The DNA here is from genome assembly GCA_052144015.1 of Desulfomonilaceae bacterium. GTDB lineage: Bacteria > Desulfobacterota > Desulfomonilia > Desulfomonilales > Desulfomonilaceae > DATJPW01. The sequence goes on along the minus strand of JBKQRG010000385.1, from coordinate 7,468 downwards.
ACCCATAAAGGCTGTGACGAAGGTCAGTGCGGCGCGTGCACCGTTCTAGTAGAGGGAAAAGCCGTCAATTCATGCCTTATCCTTGCAGCAAGTGTTCAGGGAAAAGAAATCACTACTATTGAAGGATTGGCCCAGGGAGATTCACTGCATCCCATACAAGAGGAATTCGTGAACGCTGGCGCCATCCAGTGCGGATTTTGCACCCCGGGGATGATTCTGACGGCCAAAGCCTTCTTGGACACGAATCCCGATCCGACCGACAACGAAATTAGAAGCACCCTCTGTGGGAACTTGTGCCGCTGCACGGGCTATTATCAAATTATAGAAGCAGTTTCGAGGGCAGCAGAGCGCATGAGGAAGGAGGTTTAGATCATGCACGAATTTTCACATGTCGGTAAAGGGATTCCAAAGGCTGACGGTATCGTTAAAGCCACCGGAAAGGCCGCATTTGGTGCCGATACTTTCTTGCCTGGCATGCTTCACGGAAAGATCCTACGAAGTACAGTTCCTCATGCAAGGATTATGAATATTGACGCTAGCGCGGCCTCGAAACTTACGGGTGTGAAGGCCGTTATTACTGGAAAAGATTTTCAGTGGGGTCTGAAATACGGATTTAGTTCGTTCTACCGTGACCAAGCTCCTTTGGCGCAAGAGAAAGTACGATTCATCGGAGATGAGGTAGCAGCAGCAGCCGCCGTGGATGAGGATACTGCTGAAGAAGCCTTGAATCTCATTAAAGTTGAATATGAGATACTTCCTGCTGTTTTTGATCCATTCGAAGCTATGAAGGAAGGAGTTCCTCTGATTCATGACGACAAACCGAATAACATATGCGCAGAAACACACATCGAATTTGGCGATGTGGAGAAAGGATTTCAGGAATCGGATCATGTCAGAGAGGATGAATTCAGTACCCAGGCTGTCAAACACGGATTCATAGAGCCTCATGCAGCGTTGGCTCTTTGGGACTCCACAGGTAAAGCGACGATCTGGGCGAACAAACAAAGTCCGTATGTGGCAAGCAGGAAGATAGCCATGGCGCTTGGCATTAAGCCCAGTGCACTGAGACTCGTTCAAACATATATAGGCGGAGGTTTTGGGTCGGCGCGGTCCGATCCCCAACCTCTGGACTTCTGCGCTCTCATGTTGTCCAAGAAGACAGGCAGGCCAGTCAAAATTGTCTATACGATGGAAGATGTCCTGGTCATGGGGGAAATGCGCCATCCCTTCCACATGAAGGTCAAGACCGGAATGATGAAGGATGGGACACTAAAGGCCATGCAGATATATGCAGTGGCCGATGGAGGGGCCTTTACCAGCATAGGTCCGATTTCCATCGCTTTGGCAGCCATTTCCACTGATTTGCCGTTGTATATTCCCAATGTCAAATACGATGCGATTCGAGTTTTCACAAATAAGGGCCACTGTGGATCTCTGAGAGGACATGGGGTGCCGCAGGTGAGATGGGCATTGGGGCAGCAGCTTGACATGATGTGCAATGATCTGAGGCTCGACATGGCCGACGTTATCGCTAAGAATGCCGTTCATACTGGTGATGTAACCCCTCGTGGCATGAAGATTGAGAGCTGTGGTTTGACGGAGTGTCTCGAGAAGGCGGTGGCGGCATCAGGATGGAAAGAGAAAAAGGGTAAGCTACCTCCCTATCGGGGCATCGGTATGTCAACGGGATCGTATTACACAGGCGTGAAGATCAGTGGCCATAACTCGGCATCATGTATCATACGAATGAATGAGGACGGAACAGCTTCGGTTCAGACGGGCGCGACGGATATTGGTCAAGGCTCATGCACCGTGATATCTCAGATCGTGGCGGAAGTTCTCGGCTTAAGAATGCAGGATATTACAATTAATTCAGGAATCGACACTGATTTCACCCCGGTGGACCCCGGCACGTATGGATCTCGGGTTTCCTTCTTTTCCGGAAACGCCGCGAAACTGGCAGCCGAAGACGCAAAGAGACAAATAGCGGAAGAGGCGAGCAAACTTCTTCAAGTAACACCGGACGCGCTCGTCTTCAAGGATCGAAAAGTGTATCCCGAAACCAAACCGGAAAAAGCGATGAAGATAGACGCTCTCGTCAGGCATGTGGGCCAAAAAATGTCCACAGACAATAAGACTGTTTGGGGAAGGGCTAACTATGACTTTGACCTTCCTTACTTGGATTTCAAGACCGGGAAAGGAAACCCTTCTCCCGCTTATGCCTTTGGGGTGGACATAGTCGAAGTGGAAGTGGATCCGGAGACCGGAAAGATTACTATCTTGAGTGTCGTCGGAGCCCATGATGTTGGAAAAGTCTTGAATGTGAACAACTGCGTAGGTCAGGTGAATGGAGCATGGATAATGTGTCAGGGGCAATGCATGTTCGAGGATCTTAAGAGAGATCCCACGGATGGTCACGTGCTCAACCCCAACTTCATGGATTACAAATTGCCCACAGCCCTGGATATCCCACAAAAAGTTGAACACATTCTGGTGGAAAGCATTGATCCGAACGGTCCATTCGGGGCGAAGGAAGGTGGCGAAGGTGCCTCCACTGGCTGGCTCTATGCATTCGGCAACGCCGTTGCGGACGCAATCGGCGAGAGGATTCATGACCTTCCTATCACCCCGGAAAAGGTCTTGCGAGCGATCAAGAGCAAACAAGAAAGAGTTGGCGAGCCGACAAACTAATGAGTAGTGATCGGACGGTGCCTTGAAGCTCCTGTGGATCTCAGGTTTGGAGGCTCCTCCCTACAGTGGGTTTGAGCTGTTACCCACCATCCGTGAGAGGGATTTGAGAGATAGTCGAAAAGACACAGATAGGGAGATTGTTATGGACTTAGGACTGAAAGATAAAGTCGCATTTGTATGTGGTTGTACGGCTGAAACCGGGCAAGAGATATGCTCCGGTCTCGTCAAAGAGGGTGCCAGAATAGCTATGACCGATATCGTGGATGAAAAGGGTCAGCAGGTAGCCAGTGAATTAGCTTCGAAGGGCGGCGATGTATGGTTTTCTAAAATGGATGTATGTGACTACCAAGAGGTCGCCACGACAGTACAAGCGGCCCAAGATCGTTTCGGCAGAGTGGATATTCTCATATACGTGGCAGGATTCGCGGTACCGGCGAAATTTGCCCAATCGGTTCCCGAAAAGTGGAAGAAACAGATTGACGTATGCCTATATGGATTCCTCAATATGACGCACACTGTTCTTCAGGGGATGATCGCAAACAACTACGGGAGAATTGTAAGTTTAATGGGGGACTCCAGTAGAATTGGAGAAACCAATATATCCATCGTCGCAGCGGCCCGCGCCGGGCAGATCGCATTAATCAAATCGGTTGCTAAGGAGGTGGGACGCTTCAATATAACACTCAACGGAGTCTCCTTAGGTGTGGTCGATACGCCCCATTATCCTCCGGGTTTTGTGGAGAAGAATTACGGAAAGCTTGTTGCTCAGTACCCTCTGGGCCGTCTGGGAAAACCTGAAGATATAGCCCCTATGGTTTTACTCTTGTCTTCTGATCGCTCTGCATGGACTACAGGCCAGATTGTGAGTGTCAACGGTGGCTTTGCGATGGTTTGATGGATCGTGCCTGTTATTCCGGGCCGTCTTGGCTCGTTTGAATAGGTCGTGAGGAGTCTAGAAATGGACCGCACCTCCCACACCATATGTCCTTTGCTGCTGGGTAAGCAAGTTTTCAGTGAAGGTCAATTCACCTACTTCATGAACTATGATCACAAAATATGGGTACCGATTGTGGCCTGGTATATCGCTGCGGCGGGGAAGGAAATATTGGTGGATACCGGGATATCGGGTCAGGATATAAGGCGTTACCTTTTTGGAAATCCGTATGAGGAAGTCCAGTCTATAGAAGAAGCTCTTGCAAAGAGAGGTTCCGATCCGAGTAGGATCGAGACTATCATCCAAACCCACCTGCATTATGATCACTGCGGGAACAACAAAGTGTTTCCTAATGCAAGAGTTATCATTCAGGCCAACGAACTGGAATTCGCGCGAAACCCTCATCCTGTATTCCGAGGCTCTTACAATCATTCTTTCTTCGAATCATCCGATTTTGAAGTCATAGAAGGAGAAAAAGAGATTGTGCCGGGAGTTAGTGTCATTCCGGTGCCGGGTCATTCGCCCGGATCACAAGCGGTTCTTGTGGATTTGGAAAACAAGAAGGCAGCATTGACGGGTTTTTGTTGCATCCTTGAGAACTTTCAACCACCGGAAAAAATCCGGAAGCATTGGCCTGTCATTCCCATCGGGGTCAGCGTTAACAGTCTTGAGGCATATGACAGCATGTTGAAGCTAAAGGACGCGGCCGACCTGATCATTCCCATGCATTCAATGGAATACGCGGAAAAGGAATCTATATCGTGACGTACAACGCAAACGCTACCCGGGAGAGACTATAGTGGATTCAGTCGCCTGGATAGAAATTGAAAGAAGGCGGCGTGGATACCAGAGCAGACTAGCCATTCGGCACCTCTGGCCGAGGAACGCTTACTGAAGAAGCAAATCGATAAGAGAAGAAGTTTTTGATTGCCGGTGGACGCACCGGTTGGGCGAGACCGCAGCAGTTCGATCCTAGCTAGGGAAGTCGGCGAACACGACGAGACGGTTAGAGCACCAGGGGAGCGGCTCATCCCATACGGACGAGTTGGACGGCGTAGTACATCTTTTTTCAAAGAAGGAGAAAAACTATGGACGGCGCGGGCGCGGGCGCCGTTGAGACAGTTGAGACAGTTGAGACAGTTGAGACAGTTTCAACAAAGAAAAAGTTGCAGGAGAGATGGAGCTATATACCGAGCCGTCTTGATAGAATACCGCTCGGCAAACCGCATTACATAGTGGCTTTGCTCTCTTACCTGGTCATACTTTTCGATGGGATGGATACCATGCTCATTTCGCTGGCCCTGCCACTTATCGGTGCGGAATTCGGTTATTCCAAGATAGAGCTTGGTGCGATCGCGTCGGTGGGATTGGCAGCCATATTTTTCGGAGCATTGATTATTTGCGCAATTGCCGACGAAAAAGGAAGAAAGCCCACAATGATGTGGACTGTGGCGATGTATTCACTGTTCAGCGCGGCAACGGGAGCTGCCTGGAACATGACTTCTTTTTACGTCACGAGATTCGTCACGGGATTCGGACTGGGAGGTGGGCTGCCTCTGGGTGGAACGATGACCAACGAAATGATACCGACAAAGTGGCGGGCTCGCATCACAGGTCTTGCGGTCAGTGGTTTTTGCTGGGGCTGGGTGGTGGCGGGGTTAGTAGCGTTATACGTCATGACGGCCTGGGGATGGCGTTGGGCCTTTTACCTTACCATTCTCCCGGCAATTCTTGTTTTCTTGTTATCGTTCATGATCTCGGAATCACCGAGGTGGCTTGATATCAAAGGCAGGACTGAGGAGGCCGACGAGATCGTTTCTAGACTGGAGAAAAATGCGGGTCTAGAACCAATCAAAGAAGGCGCACTAAAGCCTGAGGTGATTGTAGCTGCTGAGCACACACCGATCAAAACACTTTTCACCCGGGAATACATCGTCAGGACGGCCATGATTTTTACGAACTTCGCCATTAGTCTGTATGCGATTTACGGCTTCTCATCATGGATGCCCATGCAGCTGGTTGCGGCAGGATATTCCGTTGCAAAGAGCTTCGCCTACACCCTGGTCATGTTCCTCGGTGCAGCAATCGGACAATCTGCCTCCGGTTTCATGATGGAGTTGATGGGAAGGAGAAGGGCATTCGTATTCAATTGGGGGATGGGTATTGTTTTCATGCTATTGATCGCGTTTACGCCCGATATGAGCCCGTTCCAGATTATGTTCTACGGCTTCTGGGCATCCTTCGGACTGGTGGGAAATCAAATTGGGATGAATGTCTATTGCGGCGAGCTCTATCCGACCAGGATCAGGGCCACTGCTGTGGGTTGGACCAATGCATTCGGTCGTTTCGGTGCCATGATGGGACCGATCGTAAGCGCCTGGGTCGTTACCATGACTTCCGATCCCAGGGTCTTTTACGGCATCTTTGTGGTCGCGATGATCGCCATGATCGTCAATACCCTGCTGTTTGGGCCGGAAACGAAGGGCAAGATCCTGGAAAAAGTGTCTCACTGAGGATCAAATACATAAAAGCAATCGTTTACCCGTCAAGATATGAAGAATGGTCACGAAAAGGGGTAGAGTCCGAGCTGCGATTCTACCTCTTCAGGAAACAAGATTTATCGCAACAATACTACGTGAGTTCTCATTTGATTGAGATTCTGGATAGCATGAAAGGAGGACCGAAATGATTTACATTAGCCTTATAAAATCTTTAGATGATCACATCAAGGAGAAGGCCCAGAAGTTCGGTGCGCAAACTGCTTATTGCGACACGAAGACTACGGTTACCTACGAGGAGTTGGAGCAACGCACGGCCCAGTTAGCAACTGGGTTTCAGGAGTCAGACATAAATCTCGGAGATACCGTTGGCGTCTTTCTACCCAATTCTGTCCATTGGGTAGAGTCCTGTCTAGCAATAGTTCGTCGCGGGGCGATTGCCGTTGCGATCAATTATGACGCATCGGAAGAGGAAGTGCTCTATATGTTGCAGGACTCTGCATGCAGCGCAGTTATATCAACCGCTGAGCGCGCCGAACTGCTAAACAAAATCGGGGCATCAGTCCCATCAATGAAAGTGGTCGCGCTTACCGGTAGCGCATCAAACACTTCGACACCTAACGTAAAAAGCTATGAGTCTTTGCTGACGGGTTCGGTTAGGCAAGATGCCTCTCAAGGAACCGATATCGACGCACCGTCATTCATCCTTTATACATCCGGTACTACAGGGAAACCTAAGGGCGTAAAGCTTTCCCAAAGGAATATGCTGTGGGTGATTGCTGCGTGTTGGAAACCCATTGCTGGGATGAGTTCTGATGATTACTTACTTTCTCCTCTGCCGCTCTTTCATTCCTACGCCGTCAATCTGGTCGTGTTGGCCCCACTTGTAACCGGTGCGAAGGCACGAATCTTGGAACGTTTTTCCACCAACGAAGTATTGTCCTTGCTGTCCAGCGGCAAGTTTACAATGTTCTCCGGTGTACCGACGATGTTTAACTACCTGCTCCAGCGAGCAAACGGTGGCCCGCTTAATTTTGGCAAGCTGCGCATATGCATTTCTGCGGGCGCAGTCATGCCAGCAACGCTGAATCAAGATTTTGAACGGCGCACCAATGTTTGTTTGATCGATGGCCTCGGCTCTACCGAAACTTCTACTATGATTACACTGAATTGGCCGGGAAGCGAACGGGTCATGGGGTCGTGCGGACCGCCTATACTGGGGCAATCAGTGAGAATTGTCGATCCAATAACCCGCCGGGATGTGACACCAGGCAATGAAGGAGAATTGCTAGTCGGAGGGCCTAACGTAATGTTAGGTTACCACAATAAACCTGAAGAAACGGTC